>NZ_JAVHZY010000005.1:0-224830 GCF_031119655.1 Phocaeicola sp. GP0067 | reverse complement strand
TGCTCTTCGTCTTGGACTTGAACCAAGGACCCTCTGATTAACAGTCAGATGCTCTAACCGACTGAGCTAACGAAGAAAATTTGCATTTGACTTTAAAAGTGCTCTTCGTCTTGGACTTGAACCAAGGACCCTCTGATTAACAGTCAGATGCTCTAACCGACTGAGCTAACGAAGAAGGTTTTTCTCTCAAATGCGGTGCAAAGATAATAGGTTTTTCCGAAATATGCAATATCTTTGCAGAAAAATTTTAGATAAATGGATAAAATAATTGGAATGGGCAATGCATTGGTTGACGTTCTTGTTACTTTGCAAGATGATTCGCTACTAGATGAGATGAGTTTGCCCAAAGGAAGCATGCAACTTATAAATGAAGATAAGTTTTTGAAAATCAGTGGTAAATTCTCTGGTATGAAAACGCATAAAGCTACAGGGGGAAGTGCGGGAAATACAGTTTTGGCGTTAGCTAACCTAGGGGCACACCCGGGATTTATCGGAAAGATAGGAAACGATGATTTTGGGCAATATTTTAAAAAAAACGGTTTGAAGCAGGGAATTGACATGAAATTGCTCGCCGGTGATTTGCCTACAGGAGTGGCTTCTACTTTCATTTCACCGGATGGGGAACGTACTTTTGGAACTTATCTGGGAGCTGCTGCTACTATGAAAGCCGAAAATCTGACGTTGGATATGTTTAAGGGGTATGCATATCTATATATAGAAGGATATTTGGTACAGGATCATGAATTGATTCTTCGTGCTATGCAATTAGGAAAAGAGGCTGGATTGCAAATCTGCTTGGATATGGCCAGTTATAATATTGTGGAAGGGGATTTGGAATTCTTCGATATTTTGATAACTAAATACGTGGATATTGTTTTTGCTAATGAGGAAGAGGCAAAGGCTTATACAGGCAAGGATGCATGGGGGGCTATCAATGAAATTGCTTCTAAATGCAGTGTTGTAATAGTAAAACTAGGTGCCCAAGGTTCATGTATAAAGAAAGGTACGGAATGCATCAAACTAGAGGTACCTCCGGTAAAAAAAGTCGTGGATACCACTGGCGCGGGAGATTATTATGCAGCAGGTTTTCTGTATGGACTGACTTGTGGTTATTCTTTGGAGAAGTGTTCCATTATAGGTTCTATTTTAGCATCCAATGTGATACAAGTGGTGGGTACAACCTTATCAAAGAAAAAATGGGACGAAATAAAGTTAAATATAGAGGCCCTTCTACAGGCTTGAATAGAATAATGTATTAATTTGCGGTTCACAAATACATAAAGTGATGAAGTGGAATAGTAAGAAAATATTGTTAATGATTTGCGTGGGCCTGACAGGTAGCGCTTTGTTTAGTTTTAATAAAGGTGATGACCGTAATTTCCAGATAGCAAAAAACTTGGATATCTTCAATGCGATATTCAAGGAATTGGATATGTTTTATGTTGATACTATTGATCCTGAGAAAGTGATAAAATATGGTATTGATGCTATGTTGGCGCAGACCGACCCTTACACGGAGTATTATCCTGAAGAAGATAATACACTAAAGGAAATGACTAGTGGAAAGTTTGGCGGTATCGGATCGGTAATACGTTATTATACTCCCCGAAAGCGTGTGGCTATTATTGAACCTTCCGAAGGAAGCCCTGCTGCCGAAATAGGACTGAAAGCCGGTGATATCATCATGGAGATCAATGGAAAAGATATGGCCCAGGGAGACAGAATTCCCAATGATCTGACCTCGTATGTCAGTGATAATTTGCGTGGTGAGCCGGGAACAACTTGTGTGTTGAAAGTTGAGAGACCTACTTCTGATAGTACTTATGTGCCAATGGAATTTAAAATAACCCGTTCTACCATCCGTACGAACCCTGTACCTTATTATGGAATCGTAGGCAATAATGTGGGATATATCGTTATCAGTACTTTTGCTATAGAGAACTGTTCAAAAGATATAAAGAAGGCATTGATAGAATTGAAACAGCAAGGTGCTAAATCTATTGTTCTCGATTTGCGTGGCAATGGTGGCGGTTTGTTGGGGGAAGCAGTGAATGTAGTGAATTTCTTTGTGCCGAAAGGGAAAGAGATTGTGGTAACAAAAGGTAAGATTAAACAAGCTGGTACCACTTACAAAACAATGAATGAACCGGTAGATACAGAGATTCCGCTGGCTGTGCTAGTGGACGGTTCTACAGCTTCGGCATCCGAGATTGTTTCAGGTTCCTTGCAGGACCTTGATCGGGCTATTGTGGTAGGAAGCCGTACGTATGGTAAAGGGTTGGTACAGGTACCTCGTGAATTGCCTTATAACAGTAGCATGAAAGTGACTACTGCAAAATATTATATTCCCAGCGGACGATGCATTCAAGCCATTGATTACGCTAAACGTAATGCTGACGGGTCGGTGGCTCGTACTCCGGACAGCCTGACCAATGTATTCCATACAGCAGCCGGACGTGAAGTGCGTGATGGTGGCGGTATTCGTCCGGATGTGGAGGTGAAAGTTGAAAATTTCCCAAACATTATGTTTTATCTGCTTAATGATGATATGATTTTTGATTATGCTACCCAATATTGTATCAAGCATTCTCAGGTAGGGGAAGTGAAAGACTTTACAATAACAGATGCTGACTATGTTGATTTTAAGAAGATGTTACATAAGCGTAAGTTTACTTATGACCGTCAAAGTGAGAAGATGCTGAAGAACTTGAAAGAAATAGCGGAGTTTGAAGGATATATGGATGGGGCAAAAGAGGAGTTTGCCGCTTTGGAAACGAAATTGACGCATAATTTGGATCATGAGCTGGACAGGTTCTCGAAAGAGATAAAAGATGCTATTGCTCAGGAGATTTTGAAACGTTATTATTTCCAACGTGGCGCGATATTGCAACGCTTGAAAGATGATCCTGATTTGAAAAAAGCTATTGAGACATTGAACAATCAGTCTGAATATAGTAAGATACTTTCTGTTATGAAATAATCGAATGAGGGGCGGATGTACGAATCTGCCCCTCATTATTGTATCATGATACCATTGATGATGCTTTATTTGAACCGGGAAGTATCTATTGGTTTATGCTGTTTTTCTTTATACCCTCCGAACTTGTAGGTAAAGGATAAAGTTATGTTGCGTGAATAGTTGTTGGTGTGCATGTCCATGTATTGTCCTTTATTACGTAGTGTCACATCTATGTTGCCTTCCATCGAATTGAACAGATCATTGGCCTTCACTTGGATACTTGCTTTTTGGTTGGCAAAGTTCCAACGTATTCCGGTATGGATGGCCCAGATATGATTTAAATCATAACTTCCCTGGATAGATGGGCTCAAATAAAGTCCGGTCAGTTCCATGCGAATATCCGGTTTGGTAGAAAGTATTATATTATTTTGTAACATGGCGAGTCCGATCCACTTGCTGTGGTTGAAGGAAAGATCGAAGAATTTGTTACATTTTGCTTGACGGTATTCAGCTTGCAGTGTGACGTGACTGTCCAACCAATGTCCGATTTTGAAGGGAATGATAGTCGTGGCTGAGAAACTTTGCTGATAATCCCAGTTTAAGGTTTTGTAAATCAAAGCCAGGCGTTCTGTGCTTTGATAGGCTAGTTGCTGAAATAAATCGGGTTGATAATCATAAGCCAGGCTGAAGATATACTTGTTCTTTAAAATATAATTCAGATTTGCGGAATAATCGGTGGATGGCTTTAACATTGGATTGCCTTGTACTTCTTCATAACCACTTATATAGCCGGTACTTTCGCTCAGATCCCAGTAGCTGGGATAGGTCTTATCTGATGTGAATGAAAGTTGTAGAATATGTGCTGGGGTCATTACGTATGTTAATTCGGTTGTAGGATAAGCCGCCCATGCATGATAACGGGCCGTTTTGTAATATTCTCCGGTTATGGACGCGCTGAAAGACAAATGTTCTCCCATGTTTTTGCTGAATCCGACGTAGAAGTCATATGTATATTCATTATAACGATTGTTTGTATTGAGTTCGCTCATGTCTGTTCCGTTTTGGGTATGATAGAACTGAGTATTATGGTCACTGGCATAAGTTAAAGAGGTGCCATAGTTTAAGGTCCACTCTCGTGGTAGTGTGTGTGACTGGTCTACGTATATTTTCCAGCGGTCTATTGTTTGTCCGCTAGTCGTGTGAAATTCGCTTGTTTGGTTCTTGTTGTCTTTGTTGGTGAATTGCTGATGACTTTCGGAATGGTAGGAGGTATAGTTTATTCCAGCTTTCATACCGAAGCTAGAGAGATAATCTAAAGCGATATTGTGCATTCGAGTCTCCTTTTTTGTCCGGTTGTCTGCGGTTGTGATGTTCCCGTCGGAATATGAATGATTATCGTTGTTAGGGTTGAAGACACCAGTATAGGCTAGATTGATATGAGCATTATCATTGAATTTATATTCAGCGCCTGTTCGTACATAATGTGTTATTCCTTTCCTGTCAATATCATTGTGTTGACAGATATCATATATATTATTTTTTAAGGTGTGATGTGAGTACGTATCTGTTGTTTGTCTGTTTTGTTCATAATGGGTATTATATAGCAAGTCTATATTCCATTTAGGAGTGGTGTAAAGCAGGCTGATTCCTCCTTGTGTGCCACTTCTGTAATTGTATAGATATCCGGCGTTAACTTCTCCTTGCAACCCACTTTCTTCAGGACGGTAACCTTTCAAAAGTAAGTTGATGGCAGCACCTCTTACATGATATTGCGGCGGTGTGCTATACATAATTTCTGCCTTTTCTACACGTGAAGCCGGAGTGTTTTTTAATAAAATGGTCAACTGTTCGTGACTCATTGTTGTGGGCCTTCCGTTTAAAATAATGTTCAGATTGTGTGTGCCTGCTAATGAAAGGTTGCCGTTTATTTCCTGTACACCGGGTAATTGCTGAAGGATTTCATAAGCATTGTTCACGATTCTATGTGTGGTGAGTTGTGACAGATCATACGATAATTTTCCTTCTTCCACTTTTACAAGAGGGCGTTCCCCTTTGACGATAACTTCGTCCAAAGCATAATCTTTACTTTTCAGGGTAATCGTGCCTGCGTCTTCTCCTGTAGTTGTCAATAAGAGGGTTTCGTACATGATGTGTTGGAAAATCAGCCGATAAGATGCTGGTTGCCGGTTGAACCTGAAGTAGCCGGTGGTATCTGTGATTACGGCGTCCACAAAAGTAGAATCAATGGTTTGTAGGATGACGGTTGCACCGTCAATGGCTTGTGCATGGATGTTTGTAACCTTTCCGGTAATGGTTTGTGCAGTGGTTGTTCCTATAACCCAAAATAAAAATAGCGATGTGATGATAAAATTTTGCTTTTTCATATCTATTTGTTTTTAATATTTTCTTTAACTTTGACGAAACAAAAGTAGGGAGACTTTTTTCCTTACGTGGTTAATGGTAGGTTAACACAATGTTAACAAAGTATGGATAGGATATAAGTGTATGACAATCAAACATATTCGTTGGGTAGCTTGTATCGGACTGTTGGCAATCATCTGTTTGCAGTACGTTTGGCTTGTAAATACCTATAAGCTAACTAAGGAAAGTATACAGTTCAGAAGCAATGAAGTATTTAGAGATGCAACGATGCGTGAGGTGTTTTATCGCATGGAAGTATATCAAGATTCTTTGCAAAAGAAGTATAAGGACAAAGATACTTCCATTATGGTTAGAATAAATCTGGATGAAGATTATGATTTTTTTGAGGATGGCAGAGGTGATAAAAATGTGAACCAATGGTTGATGTCCAATATGCAGGTTTCCATGCAAGAGATTGTCAAGAGGGATTATAAATTGTCTGTTTCTTTGTCAAGTTTAGATTCTATTTATCGGACAGGCCTTGCTGCCGAAGGATTGGATGCAGAAGTAATAACTTGTGTGACAGATTCGCTGGGGAATATTCTTAGAAGTTCCCGTTCCATACAGGTAGGGGATTATGGCTTGTTGAAAACCGGATTACAACCTATCAATTATAAATGTACGGAGAATCTTCAGGCTTTTATTGTTAATCCTTATTGGGTTATTTTCCAGCAGATGACCTTGCTCCTCATTGCTACTGTCTTGATGATGGCAATGATCGTCTATTGTCTTGTTTATCAGATTCGTATTATTGCTCATCAGAATAAAATAGCTAGGATGCGTGAGGATTTCTCATACGCCATGATTCATGAGATGAAGACTCCTCTTGCCTGTATTTTGATGGGGACCCGAATGTTGAAATCAGGAAAGTTGGATATTTTTCCGGATAAACGCGAGAAGCATTTTCAGATATTGGAGGACGAGAGTGAACATTTATTGTCACTGACTAACAAAGTGCTGACGCTGTCAAAATTGGAAAATGCTCAATTGAGGCTTTGGAAAAAGGAGATACAACTCCGTCCGATGTTAGAGGATCTTATTGAGAAATATACTGCTAAGGCAGATAAACCAGTACATTTCTCTCTTCATTTGGAATCGGAATGGGTATATGCTGATGAAGAATTCTTGAAAGAAGCTATCGGTAATTTGGTAGATAATTCTATAAAATATTCAGGTGAAGAGGTGGACATACAGATTTCATCCTTGCGTCAGGACTATAACTTTTATTTGATAAAGGTAAGAGATAACGGCATAGGTATTCCGTTGAAGGACCAGAGTCGTATTTTCGAGAAGTACGAGCGTGCTTCGGCTGCCGACCGCAGCCGTAAAGGCGGTGCGTCAGGCTTCGGATTGGGTTTGAATTATGTTTTCCGCGTGGCTGAAGCGCATGGTGGAAAAGTGTGTGTGGAAAGCATTGAAGGGGAGTATAGTGAATTTTTTCTTTTTTTGCCGAGTGGGGAGAAGAAATAAATATTTTTTAAGGAGGAAGATGATATGATAAAACTGTTGTTGGTGGAAGATGATGCCAATCTTTGTTATATTATTCGTGGTGGATTGGAGGATATGATAGGTGGATACGAGGTGATGACCGCTTCTAATGGCGAAGAAGGGCTGAAGATATGGAAGGAGCAACATCTTGATATCATTATTTCAGACATTGAGATGCCTGTTATGGATGGTTATGAAATGGTACGTCGTATTCGGGAAACGGATGGATTTATTCCCATTGTTTTTACCTCGGGCAGGGTTTCGCCTAAAGATGTGGTGAAAGGTTATGAATTGGGGGTGAATAATTATATTAAGAAACCTTTTTTGGCCGAAGAACTGGATGCGCATATTGGTGCTTTGTTGAAAATGAAGCGGGGAATGGGAGCCGCTAATGAAAGTGAGATTTATCGGATTGGTGAAAATTATACATTTGATGCTGTTCATGCAGTATTAAAGCATTCGTCGTGTGTACAAAAGACAATGACGGAACGCGAAGCGAAATTGCTTCAGATGCTTTGTAAAAAGAAAAATGAACTAGTGAGACGGGATATTATTCTTTCAAGACTATGGGATACGGAGGATGATTTTTTTGCATCACGTAGTCTCGATGTTTTTGTTACTCGACTTAGAAAATTGTTTGCTGATGATGAACGGATACAGATAAAGACTGTGAAAGGAGTGGGTTTATGTCTTTCGGACAAAGGATGAATATGTGTAATATAACATTTATTGTAAGTTCTTTTGGCATTTTCCGGATACTAAACGTTTTTAAGCAACTCGAAAAGATGTGCATTGGTGAAACGACCGTTCTTGAAAATGGATTTTGTCATTATTCCGACTTTGTTGAAGCCGGCCTTTTCTAATACTCGCATGGAAGGAAGGTTGTGTTCAAAGACAAGTGCGAATATACGTATTGTATTCGTATAAGTGAAGTAATGGTAGATGGCTTCTTGTAATGCGTCGGTTACAATACCTTGGTTCCAATATTTTTCTCCGATAACGTACCCTACTTCGGCATTGAAGCATTCCACATCTGTGCCTGGTGTAAATCCGATATTGCCTACGGCTTTTCCATTAACTTCAATACAAAAATCATGAATGCCTTCTTTTTTCTGGATGAGGTCAATAAAGGTTTCCGCATGCTCTAGCCTGTAAGGGTGGGGGAATACGTTGCGGCAATTGTCCCAAATCTTTTTGTTATTCAGTTCTTGAACTAATGAATGAGCGTCTTCTGTTTGCCAAGTACGTAGTGTGTACTTGTTCTTTTGTACAAATACAGCATGATAGCGTCTCATGGGGGTACTGCAGAGCCCATGGTAATTTTGTTTTTCTCCTACGACAGCAAATCCCAAACTCTGGTAGAAAGGAATAGCATAAGTAGAAGAATTAACCGTTGTTTCAATGGAAGGATGGAGGGTGGAGGCGTAGTGGAAAAGTTTTTTTCCTAATCCGTGCCTGTGATATTCTGGCTTGATAAAAAATAGGGAGATATGTTTACCATTACTTTTTATACCTAAAATGCCTGTTAGAGCTTCATTGTCAAAACTACCATAAAATATGATTTCGTTTATACATTTTTTGTTATAAATAAAGCTTTTGAAAAATTCCAATCCCTCATTGTTGAAATCTTCTTTGCCGGTGATGGTGAAAACTTGCCAAGATAGTTCGATGGCTTTTGGGTATTCATCTTTTGTGAGTTGTCGTATGTTATTCATGGTATGCCATATTGTAGATTAGTGTAAAAATAGGTAGAGCAGGTATGTTCTTTGTAAGGTGGAGAAGGATAAAGGTGCATTTAAAAACAACTTTATCCTTCTTTGGCTATTAACTAGAAATTATAGGCTACGCCAAGATTGAATACGGCTTGGTCTAGGTCGCTGATTAATTGGTATTTAATATCAAAGTTTAAACTCCAGTTTTTGTCTAAGTCAAACTCCATACCTGCTCCTAAATTAACTCCAAATTTTCCATCACTTCCACTGACATCGTAATCGCCTGCTTTCCCTAAATCCAAATGCCAGTTAGTGTATGTAAATCCTGCTAATGGATATAGACTAATATTGCTTGCTATGGGAAAAAGGTAGTGGATATTTGCGTTGATGTCAAACATGCTAAGTCCATCATTTTTAAAGAAGTAATTCATAGACGGCTCTATTCTGATTTGATCAGTAATATTATATTGATATTTCAGACCAATACCAACGCTCTCTATTTCAGTTCCATAACTTAGATTTCCACCAATAGCTTGTTTCCCTTGTTGTGCAAAAACAGAACCACAACCTAAAAGTGCCATGCATGCGGCAATAATAATTTTTTTCATAATCACTCATTTTAAATGAATACTAACTTTTCTTTATATGTAGAATTATTTTTCTTCCTCCTTAAACCAGGAAGCATACATTAAATATCCATTGGCTATTTTCTGATTGAGTTCTTTGCTTTGTGCCTCGGGAATCTTTTTGATAAATTTGGCTGGAACTCCTGCCCATAGGCTTCCAGGTTCGATGACGGTGTTACTGAGTACCAGCGCTCCGGCAGCTACAATAGCTCCTTCACCTACGACCGCATGGTCTAGTATGGTAGAGCCCATTCCAATTAGAGCGCCGTCTTTTATAGTCGCACCATGTATGGTTACATTATGTCCTACAGAAACATCATTCCCGATTTCGACAACTGATTTTTGATATAATGTATGTACTACACTGCCGTCCTGGATATTTACGCGGTTACCTATGCGGATAGCATTAACATCGCCGCGTAATACGGCGTTAAACCAAATGCTGCAATCTTTTCCAATTACAACATCGCCAATAATAGTGGCATTATCGGCTAAATAACAGTTCTCGCCGATTTTTGGAGTGAATCCTCTCACTGATTTTATAAGTGCCATAATTAATTTCTACCGTTTTAAAGGAGATGTTACTTCTTTTAACCACTCGCGTTCCTCGTTGTTCAATTCCGGATTCAAACAATTGTAAACTTTTTCATGATATTGGTTGAACCATGTTATTTCTTCATCGCTCAGCATATCTGTCAGGATGGCTTCTTTGTCAATAGGGCAGAGGGTAAGTGGCTCGAATTTATAGTAAGTGCCGAATTCTGTCTCTTGTGACGGAACAATTAACATGGTATTTTCCGTACGTACTCCATGGCGTCCGGTTTTATATATACCGGGCTCGTTGGTTACTGTCATGCCTGGAACAAGTAAGGCCGGCATGTGGTTCATGCGGAATTGGTGAGGACCTTCGTGTACATTCAGAAAACAACCTACACCGTGGCCTGTTCCATGCAGGTAATTGATTCCGGCTTTCCACATAGGGAGGCGAGCCAGCGCATCTAGTTGTGTTCCGCAAGTTCCATGTGGAAATTGAGCCATTGAGAGTTGGATAAATCCTTTTAAGACTAATGTGTAATCTGTTTTTTCTTCTTTCGTGAGTGCTCCTAAAACGATAGTACGAGTAATATCAGTTGTTCCGTCCAAATATTGTGCTCCACTGTCCAGCAGCAGCATGCCTTCAGGTTTTAAGGGAATATCGGTTTCGGGGGTTGCTTCATAGTGAACAATAGCGCCATGAGCTTTATATCCGGCAATGGTGTCAAAACTGATACCATTGAAGTGGGGTTGTCCGGCGCGGAATTCGTATAATTTCTTATCTATACTTATTTCGGTTTCATTTCCAGTAGAAACAGCTGCTTTCAGCCAGCGGAGAAATTTAACCATGGCTACTCCGTCGCGTTTCATTGCGCGATGGAAGCCTTCTATTTCTGTCTCATTCTTTATCGCTTTTAAAAAAAGTACAGGCGAAGGAGCTATTTCTATTAAGGAATGGGCGCAGGCTGCTGCATGGACAGCGGCATTGATATTAGCTGACAACAGGAGCTTGCCGGTAAAATCTTTTAAATCTTTTTCAATTGTTGAATAAGGCCTTACTTTAATTTCGTTTTCTGTTAGATAGTCTTTTACTTCATCTGACAGTTTATTCTCTATTATATATAAGGTAGAACTATATTCCGTGATGAGAAGGTAACTTACAAATACCGGATTGCAGTGTACGTCACTTCCCCGTAAGTTTAGGGTCCATGCCACTTCATCCAGTGCGGAAATTAAAATGCCTGTGCAACTGTTACGACGGATTGCTTCTCGTATTTGAGTGATTTTATCCTTGCAACTGAGACCGGCATATTTCAATTCATGTATAAACACTTTGTTATCGGGCAATGCAGGCCGATCTGTCCATAATTCATTGAATGGATCGGGAGCAAGGGTTAAGTGTATCTGTTTTTTTTCTAATTCTTTCTGTAAGTTGCTTGTTTCTTGATAGCTGTTCACCCAGCCGTCTATACCCACATTGTCTTCTGCATTCAATACACAGCCCAACCACTCTACAATGGAAGGAGTTTCCGGTAATCGTTCCTTGAATAAAGTAATACCTGTGTTTTCCAATTGTTCGGCCGCTTGAAGAAAATAGCGTGAATCTGTCCAAAGTCCGGCTTTATCCAGTGTTACGACAACCGTACCTGCCGAACCTGTGAAACCTGATATCCATTTACGTGCTTCCCAATGTTTGGGGATATACTCTCCCGAATGGGGATCCGTACTGGGAATAATAAAGGCTGAAAGCTTGTGTTTACGCATGAAATTGCGCAGACTAGCTATTCTATTTATAATTTCCGATTTCATTTTAATAGGTTTATAATGGTTTGTACTAGAAAGCAAAGATACGATTTCTAGATTATTTTAAATAAATAATTGCGGAAAGTTTTGTAAATAAAGAAAGTATGTGTAATTTTGCGCCGCAATTTGACTATCGGAAAATATTAATAACAACATATTTAATAATTAAAAACAATGATTGTAGTACCAGTAAAAGAAGGCGAAAACATTGAAAAAGCGCTGAAGAAGTTCAAAAGAAAATTTGAGAAAACAGGTGTTGTAAAAGAACTAAGAGCTAGACAGCAGTTCGACAAGCCGTCTGTATTGAACAGGCTGAAAAGAGAACGTGCTATCTATGTTCAGAAACTTCAGCAAGTAGAAGAATAATTAAAAACTCGCACATTCTTTGAATAATTGAATTCTTTTTCATATATTCGTTGCTGAATTGATAAGCGACGTTTCTTATGATGACAGACTCTTTTTTGGATTATCTTCGATTTGAAAAAAACTATTCTGAAAAAACAATAGTTAGTTATGGAATAGATTTGACCAAGTTCGAAGAATACTTCAAGGGGAAAGACGAGAAAGTCGATTTTACAACGGTAGATGCTGATTTGGTTCGTGGTTGGGTGATGAACCTGATGGAGAATGGATATACATCTGCTTCTGTAAACCGAAAACTGAGTTCACTCCGGTCGTTTTATCGTTTCCTTCTAAAGAAAGGTGTGATAGAGGAGGATCCGATGTTGAAAATCATTGGACCGAAAAATAAGAAACCTCTTCCTGTATTTCTGAAAGAACGTGAAATGGACCGACTCTTGGATGATGTTCCTTTTAAGGAGGATTTTACAGGTTGTCGGGATAGAATGGTGTTGGAAATGTTTTATGCTACAGGCATGCGGCTTTCCGAGTTGATAGGGCTGAATGATGTGGATGTCGATTTTTCTGCGTTTCTGATAAAAGTAACGGGAAAGAGAAATAAACAGCGTTTAATTCCTTTTGGAGAAGAATTGCGAAGGGCGATGTCTGTTTATCTGAAAATAAGAAATGAAGTGTTGCCTGGAAAGGCAGAGGCGTTTTTCGTCCTAAAAAACGGAAAACGGATGTATCCTGGAAAGGTGTATCTTTTAGTGAAACGGAACCTGTCAAAAGTGGTGTCGTTAAAAAAAAGAAGTCCGCATGTGTTGAGACATACTTTTGCAACTGCTATGTTGAATAATGAGGCAGAGTTGGGCGCAGTGAAGGAATTACTGGGCCATAGTAGTCTGACTACAACGGAAATTTATACGCATACGACTTTTGAGGAACTTAAAAAAGTTTATGAACAAGCTCATCCAAGAGCGTAAAAAAGGAGGTATTTATGGAAGTTAGAATTCAAGCCATTCATTTCGATGCAACAGAAAAACTTCAGGATTTTATTCAGAAGAAAACTGCTAAGTTAGAAAAGTATTGTGACGATATAAATAAAGTGGAGGTGTCATTAAAAGTTGTAAAGCCTGAAACTGCGATGAATAAGGAGGTTAGTATAAAAGTGCTGGTGCCTAATGGTGAATTTTTTGCAGAAAAGGTGAGTGATACATTTGAAGAGTCGGTTGATGTATGCGTAGATGCGCTTTCTAAGCAATTGACAAAATATAAAGAAAAACTACGCGGTAAATAAAAAAAAACACCGAAAGTTTTTGAGATTTAAAATAAATATCTAACTTTGCAGCCGCTTAACCATTCAAGGCGGAATGGTTGCGAAGTTAGATATGACAAGCCTCTTTAGCTCAGTTGGCCAGAGCACGTGATTTGTAATCTCGGGGTCGTTGGTTCGAATCCGACAAGAGGCTCAAGAAAAGATGCTGAGAAGCTGTTGTTCTTTGAAAGTAAGTTGGGCAAATACCAGAGTGGCCAAATGGGGCAGACTGTAAATCTGCTGTCTTTCGACTTCGGTGGTTCGAATCCATCTTTGCCCACATTCTTAAGACTTGAAAGGTCTTTGGTTTTTTGCGGAAGTAGCTCAGTTGATAGAGCATTAGCCTTCCAAGCTGAGGGTCGCGGGTTTGAGCCCCGTCTTCCGCTCTTTTTTTCTTGCTGTTATAGCTCAGTGGTAGAGCACTTCCTTGGTAAGGAAGAGGTCACGAGTTCAAGTCTCGTTAACAGCTCTTTGATAACGTAATTGCTGATTATTAATCAAATAAATAACAAGTAAAGCTATGGCTAAAGAGAAATTTGAACGTTCGAAACCGCACGTTAACATTGGTACTATCGGTCACGTTGACCACGGTAAAACCACTTTGACTGCTGCTATCACTACTGTGTTGGCTAAAAAAGGTCTTTCAGAATTGCGTTCTTTCGATTCTATCGACAACGCTCCTGAAGAAAAAGAAAGAGGTATTACTATCAATACTTCTCACGTAGAATATCAAACTGCAAATCGTCACTATGCTCACGTTGACTGTCCGGGTCACGCCGACTATGTAAAAAACATGGTTACAGGTGCTGCTCAGATGGATGGTGCAATTATTGTTTGTGCTGCAACTGATGGTCCGATGCCTCAGACTCGTGAACACATCCTGTTGGCTCGTCAGGTAAACGTACCTCGTTTGGTTGTTTTCTTGAACAAGTGTGATATGGTTGATGATGAAGAAATGTTGGAATTGGTAGAAATGGAAATGCGTGAATTGCTTTCATTCTATGATTTCGATGGCGATAATACTCCTATTATTCGTGGTTCTGCATTAGGTGCTTTGAATGGTGTTCCTCAATGGGAAGATAAAGTAATGGAGTTGATGGATGCAGTTGATACTTGGATTCCATTGCCTCCGCGTGATATTGATAAACCTTTCTTGATGCCTGTTGAAGACGTGTTCTCTATCACTGGTCGTGGTACTGTTGCTACAGGTCGTATCGAAGCTGGTATTATCCATGTAGGTGACGAAGTTGAAATTCTTGGTTTGGGTGAAGATAAGAAATCAGTTGTTACTGGCGTTGAAATGTTCCGTAAATTATTGGATCAAGGTGAAGCTGGTGATAATGTTGGTTTGTTGTTGCGTGGTATCGACAAAAACGAAATCAAACGTGGTATGATTTTGTGTAAGCCGGGTCAGGTTAAGGCTCACTCTAAGTTCAAAGCTGAGGTTTATATCTTGAAGAAAGAAGAAGGTGGTCGTCATACTCCGTTCCATAACAAGTATCGTCCTCAGTTCTACTTGCGTACTATGGACTGTACAGGTGAAATCACTTTGCCGGAAGGAACTGAAATGGTAATGCCTGGTGATAACGTAACTATTACAGTTGAGTTGATCTACCCGGTTGCATTGAATGTAGGCTTGCGTTTTGCTATTCGTGAAGGTGGACGTACTGTAGGTGCAGGTCAGATTACAGAACTTCTTGACTAATCACTAGATAATTAATATGATCAGTTCTCGGTCGTAAGACACCGGGAACTGATTTTTACGGGAGTAGCTCAGTTGGTAGAGCACCGGTCTCCAAAACCGGGTGTCGGGAGTTCGAGCCTCTCCTCCCGTGCTAAACTTGAAAGAATATGTTTCAGAAAGTAGCAAATTATTGTAAAGAATCTTATGACGAATTAGTCCATAAAGTATCATGGCCTACTCGTAAAGAACTTTCTAGTAGCGCAGTGGTTGTTTTATATGCTTCCCTACTCATTGCGCTAGTTGTTTTTCTTATGGATTCAGCCTTCCAGTTTGTAATGGAGGATATTATCTATCCGCACTAATTAATTGAATAAAATGTCTGAGATTGAAAAAAAGTGGTACGTATTACGTGCTGTTAGTGGAAAAGAAAGCAAGGTTAAGGAGTATCTTGATGCTGACATTAAGAACAGTGATCTTAGCGAGTATGTGTCTCAGGTGTTGATTCCTACCGAGAAAGTGTATCAGGTTCGCAATGGTAAGAAAATTGTGAAAGAAAGAAGTTATCTTCCCGGATACGTTTTAGTCGAGGCCGCTTTGGTCGGTGAGGTTGCTCATCATTTGAGAAACACCCCGAATGTAATCGGTTTCTTGGGAGGTTCCGAAAATCCGGTTCCTTTGAGACAATCGGAAGTGAATCGTATACTTGGTACGGTGGATGAACTTCAGGAAGGTGGTGAGGAACTTAATGTACCTTATACCGTAGGAGAAACAGTGAAAGTTACCGTTGGACCGTTCAGTGGCTTCAGTGGTCTCATTGAAGAGGTGAATACCGAAAAACGGAAGTTGAAGGTTATGGTTAAGATCTTCGGACGTAAAACTCCGCTGGAACTTGGCTTTATGGATGTCGAGAAAGAATAATGCATTCTGTTACGTGCATTGGACTTTCGCTATAATTAATATATAAAAATTAGAAACAAAATGGCTAAAGAAGTTGCTGGACTAATCAAATTACAGATTAAAGGAGGCGCTGCAAATCCATCACCTCCCGTTGGACCTGCTTTGGGTTCTAAGGGTATTAATATCATGGAATTTTGCAAGCAATTCAATGCCAGAACCCAGGACAAAGCAGGTAAGATTTTACCTGTAATCATTACCTACTACGCAGATAAGTCTTTTGATTTTGTTATCAAGACTCCTCCCGTAGCTATTCAATTGCTTGAATTGGCTAAGATTAAGAGTGGTTCTGCTGAGCCTAACCGTAAGAAGGTTGCCGAAATTACTTGGGAACAAGTTCGTACGATTGCTCAGGACAAAATGGTTGACTTGAACTGCTTCACTATCGAGTCTGCTATGACTATGGTAGCTGGTACAGCTAGAAGTATGGGTATCGCTGTAAAAGGGGAATTCCCGGGTAATAACTAATAAACTTCAATTATAATGGGTAAACTGACAAAAAATCAAAAGTTGGCTGCAGAAAAAATTGAAGCAGGGAAAGCATACTCACTGAAAGAAGCTGCACAGTTAGTTAAAGATATTACTTTTTCTAAGTTTGATGCTTCATTAGATATTGACGTACGTTTAGGTGTAGACCCTCGTAAAGCTAACCAGATGGTTCGTGGTGTAGTTTCATTGCCTCACGGAACAGGTAAGCAAGTGCGTGTTTTGGTTCTGTGTACACCTGATGCTGAAGCTGCTGCAAAAGAAGCTGGTGCTGACTATGTTGGTCTTGATGAATATATTGAAAAGATCAAAGGTGGATGGACTGATATTGATGTAATCATTACAATGCCGTCTATCATGGGTAAGATCGGTGCTTTGGGTCGTGTTCTTGGTCCTCGTGGATTAATGCCGAATCCGAAGAGTGGTACTGTAACTATGGATGTAGCTAAGGCTGTTAAGGAAGTTAAGCAAGGTAAGATTGACTTTAAGGTTGATAAGAGCGGTATCGTTCATACTTCAATTGGCAAGGTTTCTTTCACTGCAGATCAGATTCGTGATAATGCGAAAGAATTTATCGCTACTATCATTAAATTGAAACCAAGTTCAGCTAAGGGTACTTATATTAAGAGTATTTATCTTTCAAGTACTATGAGTAAGGGTATCAAGATTGATCCCAAAACTGTAGAAGAAAACTAACAATAAGGAGGAATCATGAGAAAGGAAGATAAAGGCGTTATTATTGGTCAGTTGGCTGAAACCGTTAAGCAATACGGACATTTCTATTTGGTTGACACAACTGCTATGGATGCAGCTAAGACAAGTGAACTGAGAAGAAAATGTTTCAAAGCAGGTATTAAGCTGGTTGTTGTGAAGAATTCTTTGCTTCACAAAGCTCTGATGAGCATGGAAGGTGTTGATTTCTCTCCGTTGTTCGATTCTTTAAAAGGTACAACTTCAGTAATGTTTAGCGAAGTAGCTAACGCTCCTGCAAAGTTGTTGAAAGAATACAAAGAGGAAATTCCTGCATTGAAAGCAGCTTATGCTGAAGAAGGTTTCTATGTAGGTGCTAATCAACTGGATGCTCTTTGCAACATTAAGAGTAAGAATGAAGTTATTGCTGATATTATTGCATTGCTGCAATCACCGGCGAAAAATGTTATTTCTGCTCTTCAATCAGGTGGTAACACCATTCATGGAGTTCTTAAGACTCTGGGCGAACGTGCCGAATAATCAATTTTATAATCAATTAGTAACAAACAATTAAAATCATACAAAAATGGCAGATTTGAAAGCTTTTGCAGAACAATTAGTTAACTTGACAGTAAAAGAAGTTAATGAACTTGCAACTATCCTTAAAGAAGAATACGGTATTGAACCTGCTGCTGCAGCTGTAGCTGTTGCTGCTGGTCCTGCTGCTGGTGCAGCTGCTGCTGAAGAAAAAACATCTTTTGATGTAGTTTTGAAGAGCGCTGGTGCTGCAAAATTGCAGGTTGTTAAAGCCGTTAAAGAAGCATGTGGTCTTGGCTTGAAAGAAGCTAAAGACATGGTAGACGGTGCTCCTAGCACAGTAAAAGAAGGCTTGGCTAAAGACGAAGCTGAATCACTGAAGAAAACTTTGGAAGAAGCTGGAGCTGAAGTTGAGCTTAAATAATATTAGCCTGAGTATCAGGTAATACGGTTAGGAATCCTCTGGTAGAGGATTCTTAACCTTTTTGTGTCTATATTATTATTAAGTTCTACAAAATATTAACAAATGTCTTCAAATACTGAAAATCAAAGAGTTAATTTTGCTTCCATCAAGAATCCGATGAAGTATCCGGATTTCTTGGAAGTGCAATTGAAGTCATTCCAAGACTTTTTACAGTTGGATACCCCGCCCGAAAAGCGTAAGAATGACGGGCTGTATAAGGTGTTCGCTGAAAACTTCCCTATTGCTGACACTCGTAATAACTTTGTCCTTGAATTCTTGGACTATTACATTGATCCGCCTCACTATTCAATAGACGAGTGTTTGGAGCGCGGGCTCACATACAGCGTGCCTTTGAAAGCAAAACTGAAGTTGTATTGTACTGATCCTGATCATGAAGATTTCGATACGGTTATTCAGGATGTTTATCTGGGTCCTATTCCGTATATGACTCCGAAAGGAACTTTTGTTATTAATGGTGCTGAGCGTGTAGTTGTTTCTCAGTTGCACCGTTCTCCGGGCGTGTTCTTTGGTCAGAGCGTGCATGCTAACGGTACTAAATTGTACTCTGCCCGTATTATTCCATTCAAAGGTTCATGGATCGAATTCGCTACAGATATTAACAATGTAATGTATGCGTATATCGACCGTAAAAAGAAATTGCCTGTTACTACTCTGTTAAGAGCTGTAGGTTTTGAAAATGATAAAGATATCCTCGAAATCTTCAATTTGGCTGAAGACGTTAAGGTTAATAAGACTAACTTGAAGAAAGTCGTAGGAAGAAAACTCGCTGCTCGTGTTTTAAAAACATGGACAGAAGATTTCGTAGATGAAGACACAGGTGAAGTTGTTTCTATTGAACGTAATGAGGTTATTATCGACCGTGAAACTGTGATTGAAGAGGATCATATCGATGAAATTATAGACTCAGGCGTTCAGAATATCCTTGTTCACAAGGAAGAAGCGAATTCATCCGACTACTCTATTATATTTAATACCCTTCAGAAAGACCCGAGCAACTCTGAAAAAGAGGCTGTACTTTACATTTACCGTCAGTTGCGTAATGCAGATCCGGCTGATGATGCCAGTGCTCGTGAGGTTATCAATAACCTGTTCTTCTCTGAAAAAAGATATGACCTTGGCGAGGTAGGACGTTACAGAATCAACAAAAAGTTGGGACTGACTACGGACATGGATGTGAAGGTATTGACAAAACAAGATATTATTGAAATCATTAAGTATCTGATTGAGCTGATTAACTCTAAAGCGGATGTTGATGATATTGACCACTTGAGTAACCGTCGTGTACGTACTGTAGGAGAACAGTTGTCCAATCAATTTGCGATTGGTCTGGCACGTATGTCTCGTACCATCCGTGAGCGTATGAATGTGCGTGACAATGAAGTGTTTACTCCGATTGATTTGATTAATGCGAAGACTATTTCTTCTGTTATCAATTCATTCTTTGGAACAAATGCTTTGTCGCAGTTCATGGATCAAACTAATCCATTGGCTGAAATCACTCACAAGCGTCGTTTGTCAGCGTTAGGACCTGGTGGTCTGTCACGTGAACGTGCTGGTTTTGAGGTTCGTGACGTACACTATACTCATTATGGTCGTTTGTGTCCGATTGAAACTCCTGAAGGTCCGAATATCGGTTTGATTTCTTCTTTGTGTGTGTATGCTAAGATTAATGAGCTTGGCTTTATTTCAACTCCTTATCGTAAAGTAGCTGATGGTAAGGTGGATATATCTGATGAAGGTATTGAATATCTGACAGCCGAAGAGGAAGAGGATAAGATAATCGCTCAGGGTAATGCTCCATTGGATGATGAAGGCAAATTTGTTCGTGAGAAAGTAAAAGCTCGTCGTGATGCTGATTATCCTGTTGTTACTCCTGACCAGGTAGAGTTGATGGATGTTTCTCCACAGCAGATTGCTTCTATCGCTGCTTCTTTGATTCCGTTCTTGGAACATGACGATGCTAACCGTGCATTGATGGGATCAAACATGATGCGCCAGGCAGTTCCTTTGTTGCGTACAGAGGCTCCTATTGTAGGTACAGGTATTGAAAAACAGTTGGTTGAAGACTCTCGTACTCAGATTGCAGCAGAGGGTGATGGTGTTGTAGAATATGTCGATGCAACAACTATTCGTATCTTGTATGACAGAAATGAAGATGAAGAATTTGTAAGCTTTGAACCTGCTTTGAAGGAATACAGAATTCCTAAATTCCGTAAGACTAATCAGAGCATGACCATTGACCTCCGTCCTACTTGTGATAAAGGACAGCGTGTGAAGAAGGGTGATATCCTGACTGAAGGATATTCAACTCAGGGTGGTGAGCTTGCATTGGGTAAAAATCTGTTGGTGGCTTATATGCCTTGGAAAGGTTATAACTACGAGGATGCTATTGTATTGAATGAACGCGTTGTACGTGAGGACTTGCTGACTTCTGTACACGTTGATGAATATATTTTGGAGGTCCGCGAAA
This sequence comes from Phocaeicola sp. GP0067, assembly GCF_031119655.1. Lineage (NCBI taxonomy): Bacteria > Pseudomonadati > Bacteroidota > Bacteroidia > Bacteroidales > Bacteroidaceae > Phocaeicola > Phocaeicola sp. GP0067. Next base: position 204,325 of record NZ_JAVHZY010000005.1, on the reverse strand, counting down.
CGAAACGCGGTATGGAAGAATTAACTTCTGATATTCCTAACGTGAGTGAAGAAGCTACTAAAGATTTGGATGAAAACGGTATTGTACGTGTAGGTGCACGTATCGAACCGGGTGATATCCTGATTGGTAAGATTACTCCGAAAGGTGAATCAGATCCTTCTCCGGAAGAAAAATTGCTTCGTGCTATTTTCGGTGATAAGGCAGGTGATGTGAAGGATGCTTCATTGAAAGCTTCTCCGTCATTACGTGGTGTCGTTATTGACAAGAAGTTGTTCTCACGTGTTATCAAGAGCAGAAGTGAGAAGAATGCCGATAAGGCTATTCTGCCTAAACTGAATGATGAATTCGAGGAAAAGGCAGCAAAACTGAAAGATATCTTGATTGAGAAACTATTGGTCTTGACTAATGGTAAGGTTTCCCAAGGAGTGAAAGATTATTTGGGAACGGAAGTTATTGCCAAGGGGGCGAAGTTCACCAAACGCGATTTGGAATCATTGGATTATACTATTATCCAGTTGAGCAAGTGGACAGCTGATGCTCATAAGAATGACATGATTCGTGACTTGGTGATGAATTATTTGAAGAAATATAAAGAATTGGATGCTGAATTAAAGCGTAAGAAGTTTGCTATCACTATCGGTGATGAACTTCCTGCGGGCATTATTCAGATGGCTAAGGTTTATATTGCCAAGAAGCGTAAGATTGGTGTAGGTGATAAGATGGCGGGACGTCACGGTAACAAGGGTATTGTTTCTCGTGTGGTTCGTCAGGAAGATATGCCGTTCTTAGCAGATGGTACTCCAGTAGATATCGTATTGAATCCGTTGGGTGTGCCTTCTCGTATGAATATTGGTCAGATTTTCGAAGCCGTATTAGGTCGTGCCGGAAAAGAGTTGGGTGTGAAATTTGCTACTCCTATTTTTGATGGTGCTTCTATGGATGATTTAAATGAATGGACAGATAAAGCTGGATTGCCTCGTTATTGTAAGACTTATCTTTGTGATGGTGGTACAGGCGAACGCTTTGACCAACCTGCAACAGTGGGTGTAACTTATATGTTGAAACTAGGGCACATGGTTGAAGATAAGATGCATGCCCGTTCTATCGGTCCGTACTCCCTTATTACTCAGCAGCCGCTTGGTGGTAAGGCACAGTTCGGTGGTCAGCGTTTCGGAGAAATGGAAGTTTGGGCGCTTGAAGCATTCGGCGCAGCACATATCTTACAGGAAATCCTGACCATTAAGTCTGATGACGTTGTAGGACGCTCAAAGGCTTACGAAGCTATTGTGAAAGGTGAACCTATGCCAACTCCGGGTATCCCCGAATCTCTGAATGTATTGTTACACGAACTGAGAGGTCTTGGCTTGAGTATCAACCTTGAATAATAAAAAAATATAACTCTTTACATTATAAATAAGGAAGTATGGCTTTTAGAAAAGAAACTAAGATAAAGAGTAATTTCTCGAAAATCTCAATTGGCTTGGCTTCACCCGAAGAAATCCTTGAGAATTCGAGCGGTGAGGTGTTGAAGCCTGAAACGATCAACTACCGTACCTACAAACCGGAACGTGATGGTTTGTTCTGCGAGCGTATTTTCGGTCCGGTGAAAGATTACGAATGTCATTGCGGTAAGTACAAACGTATCCGTTATAAAGGTATTGTTTGTGACCGATGTGGCGTTGAAGTGACTGAAAAGAAGGTCCGTCGTGAACGTATGGGACATATTCAGTTAGTTGTGCCTGTAGCGCATATCTGGTATTTTCGTTCATTGCCGAACAAGATCGGTTATTTGTTGGGGCTGCCTACAAAGAAACTAGACGCTATTGTATATTATGAACGTTATGTGGTTATCCAGCCGGGTGTGAAGGCTGAAGATGGCATTAATAAATATGATTTGCTTTCTGAAGAAGAGTATTTGGATATCTTGGATACACTTCCTAAAGAAAACCAATATTTGGAAGATACAGATCCGAATAAGTTTATAGCTAAGATGGGAGCAGAAGCCATTTATGATCTGCTCTCAACTTTGGATTTGGATGCTTTATCTTATGAATTACGTCATAAAGCAAGTAATGATTCTTCGCAGCAACGTAAGAACGAGGCTTTGAAGCGTCTGCAGGTAGTTGAATCGTTCCGTGCATCTCGCGGACGTAATAAACCTGAATGGATGATTGTACGTATTGTGCCGGTTATTCCTCCTGAACTGCGTCCATTGGTTCCGTTGGATGGTGGCCGTTTCGCTACCTCTGACTTGAATGACTTGTATCGTCGTGTGATTATCCGTAACAACCGTTTGAAGCGACTGATTGAAATCAAGGCTCCCGAAGTGATTTTGCGTAACGAAAAACGTATGTTGCAGGAGGCTGTCGATTCCTTGTTCGATAACTCACGTAAATCAAGTGCAGTGAAGACTGACGCTAATCGTCCATTGAAATCACTGTCCGATAGCTTGAAGGGTAAGCAAGGACGTTTCCGTCAGAACTTGCTGGGTAAGCGTGTTGACTACTCTGCTCGTTCGGTTATCGTTGTTGGTCCTGAATTGAAGATGGGTGAATGTGGTATTCCTAAACTGATGGCTGCAGAGCTTTACAAGCCGTTTATCATCCGTAAGTTGATTGAACGTGGTATTGTGAAGACTGTAAAATCTGCAAAGAAGATTGTAGACCGCAAGGAGCCTGTGATCTGGGATATCTTGGAACATGTCATGAAAGGTCATCCTGTATTGCTGAACCGTGCGCCGACTCTGCACCGTTTGGGTATTCAGGCTTTCCAACCGCATATGATTGAAGGTAAAGCTATTCAGTTGCACCCGTTGGCTTGTACAGCGTTCAATGCCGACTTCGATGGTGACCAGATGGCGGTTCACTTGCCTTTGAGTAATGATGCGATTCTGGAAGCACAGATGTTGATGCTTCAAGCTCATAACATTCTGAATCCTGCTAATGGTGCTCCTATTACTGTGCCTGCACAGGATATGGTACTTGGTTTGTATTATATTACCAAGCTGAGAAAAGGGGCTAAAGGTGAAGGCTTGACTTTCTACGGTCCGGAAGAGGCTTTGATTGCTTATAATGAAGGTAAAGTGGATATTCATGCTATCGTCAACGTAGTGGTGAAGGACTTGGACAAAGATGGCAAAATCGTAGATGTGATGATGAAAGAAACCTCCGTAGGGCGTGTGATTGTAAATGAAATCGTTCCAGCGGAAGTGGGGTACTTGAATACCATTATTTCCAAAAAGTCTTTGCGAGATATCATTAGTGATGTTATCAAAGCTGTCGGTGTTGCACGTGCTTGTGAATTCTTGGATGGTATTAAGAACTTAGGTTACTATATGGCGTTCAAGGGTGGTCTGTCATTCAACTTGGGTGATATTATTATCCCGAAAGAAAAAGAAGAACTGGTAAAACGTGGTAATGAGGAAGTGGAACAGATTATGATGAACTATAATATGGGTTTCATTACTGACAATGAACGTTATAACCAGGTTATCGATACATGGACTCACGTGAACAGTGACCTGTCTGATATACTTTACAAGACGATTAAGAATGATGACCAAGGCTTCAATTCAGTATTTATGATGCTTGATTCCGGGGCCCGTGGTTCTAAAGAGCAGATTCGTCAGTTGTCTGGTATGCGTGGTTTGATGGCAAAACCGCAGAAAGCCGGTGCTGAAGGCGCACAGATTATTGAAAACCCTATTCTTTCAAACTTTAAAGAAGGTTTGTCTGTGTTAGAGTATTTTATTTCTACCCACGGTGCTCGTAAAGGTTTGGCGGATACAGCGTTGAAGACTGCTGATGCGGGATACTTGACCCGCCGTCTGGTAGACGTGTCGCATGATGTGATTATCAATGAAGAAGACTGTGGAACACTTCGTGGTTTGGTTTGTACGGCTTTGAAGAATAACGATGAAGTTATTGCTACTTTGTACGAACGTATTCTAGGACGTGTTTCTGTACATGATATCGTCCATCCTACTACTGGTAAACTGATTGTAGCCGGTGGAGAGGAGATTACAGAGGATATTGCGCAGGAAATCGAGGATTCTCCGATTGAAAGCGTTGAAATCCGTTCGGTATTAACTTGTGAATCTAAGAAAGGGGTATGTGCTAAGTGTTATGGACGTAACTTGGCATCCAGTCGTATGGTTCAGAAAGGTGAAGCAGTCGGCGTAATCGCTGCCCAATCTATTGGTGAGCCGGGTACACAGTTGACATTGCGTACATTCCATGCCGGTGGTATCGCAGGTAATATGGCTGCTAATGCAAGCATTGTGGCCAAGAATAATGCACGTTTGGAATTCGAAGAATTGCGTACGGTAGATACGGTTGATGAAATGGGTGAGGCTGTGAAAGTGGTAGTCGGTCGTTTGGCTGAAGTCCGCTTTATCGATGTGAATACAGGGATTATCCTGTCAACTCATAATGTGCCTTATGGTTCAAAATTATATGCTGCGGACGGTGATATTGTTGAGAAAGGAAAACTGATTGCTAAGTGGGATCCGTTCAACGCTGTTATTATTACAGAGGCTACTGGTAAGATTGAATTCGAGAGTGTGGTTGAAAACGTAACTTATAAGGTAGAGTCTGATGAAGCTACCGGTTTGCGTGAAATTATCATTATCGAGTCTAAGGACAAGACAAAAGTACCTTCTGCCCATATTGTAACCGAGGATGGTAATTTGATCCGTACTTATAACTTACCCGTGGGGGGGCATGTTGTGGTTGAAAACGGTCAGGCAGTGAAAGCTGGTGACATTATTGTGAAGATTCCTCGTGCTGTAGGCAAGGCTGGTGATATCACCGGTGGTCTTCCTCGTGTTACAGAACTGTTTGAGGCTCGTAACCCATCTAATCCTGCTGTCGTTTCTGAAATAGACGGTGAAATTACTATGGGTAAGATTAAGCGTGGTAACCGTGAAATTATTGTCACATCTAAGACAGGTGAAGTGAAAAAGTATTTGGTGAATCTGTCTAAACAAATATTGGTTCAGGAGAATGACTACGTTCGTGCCGGAACTCCGTTATCTGACGGTGCGATTACTCCTGCTGACATTTTGGCCATTAAAGGTCCCACGGCTGTACAGGAATATATCGTAAATGAAGTGCAAGACGTTTACCGTTTGCAGGGTGTGAAGATTAACGACAAACACTTTGAGATTATTGTTCGTCAAATGATGCGTAAGGTAGAAATCGATGAGCCGGGCGATACTCGCTTCTTGGAACAGCAGGTAGTGGATAAGCAAGAGTTCATGGAAGAAAACGATCGTATTTGGGGCAAGAAAGTAGTTGTTGACTCTGGTGATTCTCAGAATTTGCAGCCGGGTCAGATTGTTACTGCCCGTAAGTTGCGTGATGAGAACAGTATGTTGAAACGTCGTGATTTGAAGCCTGTTGAGGTACGTGATGCTATTCCTGCTACATCTACTCAGATTCTGCAAGGTATTACCCGTGCCGCTTTGGGAACTTCAAGTTTCATGTCTGCTGCATCATTCCAGGAAACAACGAAAGTTTTGAATGAGGCTGCCATCAATGGTAAGGTTGATAGATTGGAGGGTATGAAGGAGAATGTGATTTGTGGTCACTTGATTCCTGCCGGTACCGGTCAGCGTGAATTCGAAAAGATTATTGTTGGTTCGAAGGAAGAATATGATCGCATTCTTGCTAATCGTAAGAATGTACTCGATTATAGTGAGGTAGAGTAATTTTTAATACATACACTGTAAAAGAGGCTGATTTCTGTTTAAGAAATCAGCCTCTTTAGGTTTATAGTAAATGCTATAGGAAAATTATATAGAATAATCAGTATGTTGTATTATTACAAATAAATGTCTATATTTGTACTCCAACCAAAGAATAGAAGTTGGGGACCTTGAAATTCAGAATATTTTTTTAATGCTAAAGTATAAAATCATGGAAAACGAAAAAAATAACAATCAGTTGCAGATAGAGTTGAAAGAAGAAGTAGCTCAAGGAACGTATGCAAATCTTGCCATTATTACCCATTCCAGTTCGGAATTTATTGTTGATTTTGTGCGTGTAATGCCGGGATTACCTAAAGCTGGAGTGCAGTCACGTATTGTACTGACTCCTGAACATGCAAAACGTTTGATGTATGCATTACAGGAGAATGTTGCAAAATACGAACGTAATTTTGGACCTATTCGAATGCCGGAAGAAATGAATGGGGGAAATAATGGACCGGATGGAAAAACATTCATTCCTCCTATAAGCGGATTTAAAGGGGAAGCATAAGGGCTTTTGTAGCAAAAATAACATAGTAGTCTGTTTTTCAAAAACTTTTTTGAGAAACAGACTATTTTTATTAGTAGAAAGTATTGTTTATTAAAATGTTATTCGTAACTTTGCAGCCCAAAATGTATAGTTTTGGACTTAGTACAGCAAATTAATAAACAATATATAATAATTAAAAATCAAACAAAATGCCTACTATTCAACAATTAGTAAGAAAAGGAAGAGAGGTTTTGGTTGAGAAGAGTAAATCTCCGGCACTGGATTCATGTCCTCAAAGACGTGGCGTTTGTGTTCGTGTGTATACTACTACTCCGAAAAAGCCGAATTCAGCAATGCGTAAAGTTGCTCGTGTGCGTCTGACTAACTCTAAGGAAGTAAACTCTTATATTCCGGGAGAAGGTCATAACTTGCAGGAACACTCAATCGTGTTGGTTCGTGGTGGTCGTGTGAAAGACCTTCCGGGTGTACGTTATCACATCGTTCGTGGTACTTTGGATACAGCAGGCGTAGCTGGTCGTACACAAAGACGTTCTAAATATGGTGCGAAGCGTCCTAAAGCAGGACAAGCTGCAGCTCCTGCAAAAGGAAAAGGAAAGAAGTAAATTGTAACTGAATTCCTGAAACAAAGAATATTAATTTAAGTTTTGGTTTGTTGGAATAAGCTATAAAGGTTGAGTAAATGCTTCAGAGGAAGCGTTGAAGTAAACGGAAAAAGTGCAGCCCCAAACAAAAACATTATTTTGAGAAAAAAATGAGAAAAGCAAAACCAAAAAAACGTGTGATCCTTCCGGATCCGGTATTTAATGATCAGAAGGTTTCTAAATTCGTAAATCACTTGATGTATGATGGAAAAAAGAATACATCTTATGAGATCTTCTATGCAGCACTGGAAACAGTGAAAACAAAACTTCCTAATGAAGAAAAATCAGCTTTGGAAATCTGGAAGAAAGCTTTGGATAATGTAACTCCGCAGATTGAAGTAAAGTCTCGTCGTGTAGGTGGCGCTACTTTCCAGGTTCCTACTGAAATTCGTCCTGATCGTAAAGAGTCAATCTCAATGAAAAACTTGATTCTTTTCGCTCGTAAACGCGGTGGTAAATCAATGGCAGATAAACTGGCAGCTGAGATTATTGACGCTTTCAACGAACAGGGTGGTGCTTATAAGCGTAAAGAAGATATGCACCGTATGGCTGAAGCTAACCGTGCATTCGCTCACTTTAGATTCTAATCAAGTAATAATTAATAAGTAAAGGACGAAGATGGCTAAACATGATTTGCATTTGACCCGCAATATCGGTATCATGGCTCACATTGATGCTGGTAAGACAACGACTTCAGAACGTATTTTGTTCTACACTGGCTTGACTCACAAAATTGGTGAGGTGCATGATGGTGCAGCAACAATGGACTGGATGGAGCAGGAGCAGGAACGTGGTATTACTATTACATCTGCTGCTACTACTACTCGTTGGAAATATGCGGGAAATACTTATAAAATAAACTTGATTGACACTCCGGGACACGTTGACTTTACTGCTGAAGTAGAACGTTCTTTACGTGTCTTGGATGGAGCTGTTGCAGCTTATTGTGCGGTTGGTGGTGTTGAACCTCAGTCAGAAACCGTATGGCGTCAGGCTGATAAATACAATGTGCCTCGTATTGGTTACGTTAATAAAATGGACCGTTCTGGTGCTGACTTTTTCGAAGTTGTTCGCCAGATGAAGGATGTATTAGGCGCAAATGCTTGCCCTGTGGTAATTCCTATTGGTGCTGAAGAGAGCTTCAAAGGAGTTGTTGATTTGATCAAAATGAAAGCTATTTTGTGGCACGATGAAACAATGGGTGCAGATTATAGCGTAGAAGAAATTCCGGCGAACTTGGTTGATGAAGCTAATGAATGGAGAGAGAAAATGCTCGAAAAAGTGGCTGAATTTGACGATGCTTTAATGGAGAAATTCTTTGATGATCCTTCTACAATCACTGAAGAAGAAATCTTGCGTGCTTTGCGTGCAGGTACATTGAAAATGGATATCGTTCCGATGTTCTGCGGCTCTTCATTCAAGAATAAGGGAGTTCAGACATTGCTTGACTATGTTTGTGCGTTCTTGCCTTCTCCGTTGGATACACCTGCTATTGTAGGTACTAATCCGACTACAGGAGCAGAGGAAGACCGTAAACCTAGCGAGGATGAAAAAACATCAGCTTTGGCATTTAAGATTGCAACTGACCCCTATGTCGGACGTTTGACTTTCTTCCGCGTTTACTCTGGTAAGGTAGAGGCTGGTTCATATATCTATAACACTCGTTCGGGTAAAAAAGAACGTGTATCACGTTTGTTCCAGATGCACTCAAACAAACAGAATCCTGTAGAGGTGATTGGAGCTGGTGATATTGGTGCCGGTGTTGGTTTCAAGGATATCCGTACAGGTGATACGTTGTGTGATGAAGATGCACCGATCGTATTGGAATCGATGGAATTCCCTGATCCTGTAATTGGTATTGCAGTTGAACCTAAGACTCAGAAAGATTTGGACAAGTTGTCTAATGGCTTGGCTAAACTGGCTGAAGAAGACCCGACATTTACTGTTAAGACTGATGAGCAGTCCGGTCAGACTATTATTTCCGGTATGGGTGAGCTTCATTTGGATATTATTATCGACCGTCTGAAACGTGAGTTTAAAGTAGAATGTAACCAGGGTAAACCTCAGGTTAACTATAAGGAAGCTATCACTAAGACTGTTGAATTGCGTGAAGTTTATAAGAAGCAGTCTGGTGGTCGTGGTAAGTTTGCCGATATCATTGTGGCAATCGGCCCGGTTGACGAAGACTTTACACAAGGTGGTTTGCAGTTTATTGATGAAGTGAAGGGCGGTAATGTTCCTAAGGAATTTATCCCATCAGTTCAGAAAGGTTTCCAGACCGCAATGAAGAATGGTGTGTTGGCAGGGTATCCGCTTGATTCACTGAAAGTAGTCTTGAAGGATGGTTCATTCCATCCGGTTGACTCTGACCAGTTGTCATTCGAGATCTGTGCTATCCAGGCTTACAAAAATGCATGTGCTAAAGCAGGTCCTGTATTGACTGAACCTATTATGAAACTGGAGGTTGTAACTCCTGAAGAAAACATGGGTGATGTTATTGGTGACTTGAATAAGCGTCGTGGTCAAGTAGAAGGTATGGAATCAAGCCGTTCTGGAGCTCGTATTGTAAAAGCTAAAGTACCTTTGGCAGAAATGTTTGGTTACGTAACAGCTTTGCGTACTATTACTTCGGGCCGTGCTACATCATCTATGACTTATGATCATCATGCTCAAGTTTCCAGCTCTATTGCTAAGGCTGTACTTGAAGAAGTGAAAGGTCGCGTAGACTTAGTATAATAAAAAAAGCAGGGGCGACGGGTTAGCGAATGACTCTTAATCCGGCCCCACTTTATATTTAATCATTTTTTAATTTAAAATTTAATGAGTCAAAAAATTAGAATTAAACTGAAATCTTACGATCACAACTTGGTAGACAAGTCTGCTGAAAAGATCGTTAGAACAGTGAAGGCAACAGGTGCTATTGTTAGCGGTCCTATTCCATTGCCTACACACAAGCGTATTTTTACGGTAAACCGTTCGACTTTCGTTAACAAGAAGTCACGTGAACAGTTTGAATTGTCTTCTTACAAGAGATTAATCGACATCTATAGCTCAACAGCTAAGACAGTAGACGCTCTGATGAAGTTGGAATTACCGAGTGGAGTTGAAGTAGAAATTAAAGTTTAATGCATTTAAAAATTAACTGAAATGCCAGGATTATTAGGAAAGAAAATCGGAATGACATCCGTTTTCAGTGCTGATGGTAAAAATGTACCATGCACTGTTATCGAAGCTGGTCCTTGTGTAGTTACTCAGATTAAGAGTGTTGAGAAAGACGGCTATGCAGCTGTTCAGGTAGGTTTCCAGGACAAAAAGGAAAAGCATACTACCAAACCTTTGATGGGGCACTTTAAAAAAGCTGGTGTAACTCCGAAGAGACACTTGGCCGAGTTCAAAGATTTTGAAACAGAATTGAATTTGGGAGACACTATTACAGTGGAGTTGTTCAATGATGCGGCTTATGTTGACGTTGTTGGTACTTCTAAAGGTAAAGGCTTCCAAGGTGTAGTTAAAAGACATGGATTTGGTGGAGTAGGTCAGACTACTCACGGTCAGCACAACCGCGCTCGTAAACCGGGTTCTATCGGTGCATGTTCTTACCCTGCAAAAGTATTCAAAGGAATGCGTATGGGTGGTCAAATGGGTGGTGACCGCGTTACTACACATAACTTACAGGTATTAAAAGTGATTCCGGAACACAATCTTCTTTTGATTAAAGGTTCGGTACCGGGTTGCAAAGGTTCAATCGTAATAATTGAGAAATAATGGAAGTTAACGTATTAAATATTAAAGGTGAAGACACCGGAAGAAAGGTTACGTTAAACGAATCTATCTTCGGAATTGAACCCAATGACCACGCTATCTATTTGGACGTTAAGCAGTTTATGGCTAACCAACGTCAGGGAACTCATAAATCTAAAGAAAGAAGCGAAATCAGCGGTTCTACTCGTAAATTAGGTCGTCAGAAAGGTGGTGGCGGTGCTCGTCGTGGTGATATCAACTCTCCGGTATTGGTGGGTGGTGCTCGCGTGTTTGGTCCTAAACCTCGTGACTATTGGTTTAAGTTGAATAAAAAAGTTAAGACATTGGCTCGCAAGTCGGCATTGTCTTATAAAGCTCAAGAAAACGCAATCATTATTGTTGAAGACTTCACATTTGAGGCTCCAAAGACTAAGGATTTCGTTTCTATGGTAAATAATCTTAAAATTGCTGACAAAAAGTTGCTTCTTGTTTTGCCGGAAGCTAATAAAAATGTATATTTGTCAGCTCGTAACATCGAACGTGCTAATGTAGCAATTGCTTCTGCATTAAATACTTACAATGTATTGAATGCTGAAACTCTTGTTGTTACAGAAAACTCGCTCAAGGCTATCGAGAATATCTTATCTTAATTTAAAAAGGAGGCTTAGATAATGGGAATTATTATTAAACCGTTGGTTACTGAGAAAATGACTGCAATTACCGAGAAGTTAAATCGATTCGGCTTTATTGTACGTCCTGAAGCTAACAAGTTGGAAATTAAGAGTGAGATTGAAGCTTTGTATAATGTTACAGTAGTAGATGTAAATACGCTAAAATACTCGGGAAAGAGTAAAAGCCGTTACACTAAGTCTGGAATCATCAATGGTCGTACGAATGCTTATAAGAAAGCTATCGTAACATTGAAAGAAGGCGATACTATTGATTTTTATAGCAATATTTAATAAAGATGGCAGTACGTAAATTTAAGCCCACAACACCGGGGCAAAGACATAAAATTATTGGTACTTTTGAAGAGATTACTGCATCGGTACCAGAAAAGTCTCTTGTATTTGGAAAACGCTCAACAGGTGGTCGCAACAACGTTGGTAAAATGACAATGCGCTATATGGGCGGTGGTCACAAGAGAAAATACAGACTTATTGATTTCAAGAGAAACAAAGACGGTGTACCCGCAGTTGTTAAAACTATAGAATACGATCCGAATCGTTCGGCTCGTATTGCTTTGCTGTTTTATGCTGATGGTGAAAAGAGATATATTATTGCTCCTAATGGATTGCAAGTTGGTAGCACATTGGTGTCTGGAGCGAATGCAGCGCCTGAGATTGGTAACGCACTTCCGCTTGAAAACATCCCCGTTGGTACTGTAATTCACAATATAGAATTACGTCCGGGTCAAGGTGCAGCTTTGGTAAGATCAGCTGGTAATTTTGCTCAGTTAACTTCAAGAGAAGGCAAGTATTGTGTGATTAAATTGCCTTCAGGTGAGGTAAGACAAATACTTAGTGCTTGTAAGGCTACTATTGGTAGCGTTGGTAACTCTGATCATGGATTGGAATCTTCCGGTAAGGCAGGTCGTACTCGTTGGATGGGTCGTCGTCCTCGCAACCGTGGTGTTGTTATGAATCCTGTTGATCACCCGATGGGTGGTGGTGAAGGACGCGCTTCAGGAGGTCATCCAAGATCACGTACAGGCTTGTATGCTAAGGGCTTGAAGACAAGAGCTCCGAAAAAACAGTCTTCTAAGTATATTATTGAGAGAAGAAAGTAATAACTGATTAATTGAGTAAATTATGAGTCGTTCATTAAAAAAAGGTCCATATATTAACGTTAAACTTGAAAAGAAAGTGCTTGCTATGAATGAAAGCGGCAAGAAGGTTGTCGTTAAGACTTGGGCTAGAGCTTCGATGATCTCGCCTGATTTTGTAGGGCACACAGTTGCAGTTCATAACGGAAATAAATTTATTCCTGTTTACGTTACAGAAAACATGGTAGGACACAAATTGGGTGAATTTGCACCGACACGTACATTCCGCGGCCATGCAGGTAATAAGAAAAAATAAGCAGGATAATCTGAAGAAATAATAAAGTAATAAATAATGGGAGCAAGAAAAAAAATATCGGCTGAAAAAAGAAAAGAAGCCCTTAAGACCATGTATTTTGCAAAGTTGCAAAATGTTCCTACTTCTCCGCGAAAAATGCGTCTCGTGGCTGACATGATCCGTGGTATGGAAGTGAACCGTGCACTGGGTGTCTTGAAGTTTTCTTCTAAAGAAGCTTCTGCAAGAGTGGAAAAACTGTTGCGCTCTGCTATTGCTAACTGGGAACAGAAAAACGAACGTAAGGCAGAAAGTGGCGAATTGTTTGTAACAAAGATTTATGTTGATGGTGGTGCAACGCTGAAAAGAATGCGTCCGGCTCCGCAGGGAAGAGGTTACAGAATTCGTAAACGTTCAAATCACGTGACTTTGTTCGTTGATTCTAAGAGTACTAATGATAATCAAAATTAAGACTAGATGGGACAGAAAGTTAATCCGATAAGCAACCGTTTAGGAATTATCAGAGGATGGGATTCTAATTGGTACGGTGGCAATGATTATGGTGATGCTTTGTTGGAAGACAGCAAAATCCGTAAATATTTGAATGCCAGACTTGCAAAAGCCAGCGTTTCAAGAATTGTTATTGAACGTACACTGAAATTGGTGACAATTACGGTTTGTACAGCACGTCCGGGTATTATCATTGGTAAAGGCGGTCAGGAAGTTGACAAGTTGAAAGAAGAGTTGAAGAAGATCACGGACAAAGATATTCAGATCAATATCTTTGAAGTGAAGAGACCTGAGTTGGATGCTGTTATTGTTGCTAATAATATCGCTCGTCAGGTAGAAGGTAAGATTGCCTATCGCCGTGCCATCAAGATGGCTATCGCTAATACAATGCGTATGGGCGCTGAAGGTATCAAAGTGTTGATTTCAGGACGTTTGAATGGAGCAGAAATGGCCCGTTCTGAAATGTATAAAGAAGGAAGAACTCCGTTGCATACTTTCCGTGCAGATATTGACTACTGTCATGCAGAAGCTTTGACTAAAGTTGGTTTGCTGGGTATTAAAGTATGGATTTGCCGTGGTGAAGTGTATGGTAAGAGAGAATTAGCGCCCAACTTTACTCAGACTAAAGAGAGTGGTCGTGGTGGTAATGGCAACAATAACGGTGGTAAGAACTTCAAAAGAAAGAAAAACAATCGCTAACGGATTTGAATTTTAGGAATTATGTTACAACCGAAAAAGACAAAATTCAGAAGACAGCAGAAGGGCAGTCAGAAAGGAAATGCTCAAAGAGGAAACCAATTGGCTTTCGGCTCATTTGGTATTAAATCTTTGGAGACTAAATGGATTACAGGTAGACAAATTGAAGCTGCACGTATTGCGGTAACAAGATATATGCAACGTCAAGGACAGATTTGGATCCGTATTTTCCCGGACAAACCTATTACTCGCAAGCCTGCTGATGTGCGTATGGGTAAAGGTAAAGGTGCTCCTGAAGGTTTCGTTGCTCCGGTTACTCCGGGTCGTATTATCATCGAGGCAGAAGGTGTTCCTTATGAGGTAGCTAAAGAAGCTTTGCGTCTTGCAGCACAGAAGCTTCCTGTTACTACTAAGTTTATAGTTAGACGTGATTACGATGCTCAAAATCAAAATGCTTAATTTATTATGAAGATTGCAGAAATTAGAGAAATAGCTACCAATGAATTGGCAGAAAGAATTGAAGCTGAAGTAGCCAATTACAATCAGATGGTTTTAAATCATTCTATCTCTCCGCTGGATAATCCTGCACAGATTAAAAAGTTACGCAGAACGATTGCGCGTATGAAGGCAGAATTGCATCAGAGAGAACTTAACAAATAATAATGGTCCTCATGGAAGCTAGAAATTTAAGAAAAGAAAGAACAGGTGTTGTAGTAAGCAATAAGATGGATAAGACCATTACTGTTGCTGCTAAGTTTAAAGAAAAACACCCTATTTATGGTAAGTTCGTTTCTAAAACGAAAAAATACCATGCTCATGATGAAAAGAATGAATGTAATGTAGGTGATACAGTACACATCATGGAAACTCGTCCTTTGAGCAAAACTAAGAGATGGAGATTGGTTGAAATAATTGAAAGAGCTAAGTAATTATGATACAAGTAGAATCCAGACTTACAGTGTGTGACAACAGTGGCGCTAAAGAAGCTCTTTGTATCCGCGTATTAGGCGGTACGAAGAGACGTTACGCTTCTGTAGGGGATGTCATTGTAGTTTCTATCAAGAGTGTAATCCCCTCTAGTGATGTTAAAAAAGGTGCAGTATCAAAGGCTTTAATTGTACGTACTAAGAAAGAAATCCGTCGTGCTGATGGTTCTTATATTCGTTTTGATGATAATGCTTGCGTATTGTTGAATAATGCAGGTGAAATTAGAGGAAGTCGTATTTTTGGCCCTGTTGCAAGAGAGTTGCGTGCTGCAAACATGAAAGTGGTATCACTTGCACCTGAAGTACTTTAATTTTGTAAAAGATTTAAGTAATGAGTAAATTACATATAAAAAAAGGCGATACAGTTTACGTAAACTCTGGTGAAGATAAAGGTAAAACTGGCCGTGTGCTGAAAGTTCTTGTTAAAGAAGGACGTGCACTTGTAGAAGGTATCAATATGGTATCGAAAAGTACCAAACCTAATGCAAAGAACCCTCAGGGTGGTATCGTAAAGCAGGAAGCTGCTATACATATCTCAAACTTGAATTTGGTTGATCCTAAAACAGGCAAGCCAACACGTGTGGGAAGAAGAGAAAGTTCTGATGGTAGAACATTTGTTCGTTATGCTAAAAAATCAGGAGAGGAGATTAAATAATGAGTAATACTGCTAGCCTTAAGAAAGAATATGCAGAGCGCATTGCGCCTGCATTAAAGAATCAGTTCCAATATTCTTCAACAATGCAGATCCCCGTACTTAAGAAGATTGTTATCAATCAAGGATTGGGTATGGCTGTTGCTGATAAGAAGATTATTGAAGTTGCTATTAATGAGTTAACAGCAATTACTGGTCAGAAAGCTGTTGCAACAGTTTCACGTAAAGATATCGCTAACTTTAAGTTACGTAAGAAAATGCCGATTGGCGTAATGGTGACTTTGCGTCGTGAAAGAATGTATGAGTTCCTTGAAAAACTTGTTCGTGTTGCTTTGCCACGTATTCGTGACTTCAAAGGTATCGAAAGCAAGTTCGATGGAAGAGGTAATTATACATTGGGTATTCAGGAACAAATCATTTTCCCTGAAATAAATATCGATAGTATTACTAAAATTCTCGGAATGAATATTACCTTTGTAACTTCTGCTCCGACAGATGAAGAAGGTTATGCTTTGTTGAAGGAATTTGGTTTACCGTTTAAAAACTCAAAAAAAGATTAATATATTATGGCAAAAGAATCAATGAAGGCTCGTGAAGTAAAAAGAGCCAAACTTGTAGCCAAATATGCTGAAAAACGTGCTGCGTTGAAAAAGATTGTCAACTCAGGTGATCCTGCTGAAGCTTTTGAAGCTGCTCAGAAATTACAGGCTATTCCTAAGAATGCTAATCCTATTCGTTTGCACAACCGTTGTAAATTGACCGGTCGTCCTAAAGGCTATATTCGTCAGTTCGGAATTTCAAGAATTCAGTTCCGCGAAATGGCTTCTAATGGTTTGATTCCGGGCGTAAAGAAAGCAAGCTGGTAATTCTTTTTATTTTTAAATATTGTCAGGGTAGTCCTGATTAATTTAATTTATTATTATATGACAGATCCAATCGCAGATTATCTCACCAGATTGAGAAATGCAATTAGTGCAAAGCACAGAGTAGTAGAAGTGCCTGCCTCAAATTTGAAAAAGGAAATCACTAAGATCCTTTTCGACAAAGGCTACATTCTGAACTACAAGTTTGTAGAAGATGGTCCTCAAGGAACTATCAAAGTGGCTTTGAAGTACGACTCAGTAAACAAAGTAAATGCTATTAAGAAGCTTATTAGAGTTTCTACTCCGGGTTTACGTAAGTATACGGGTTACAAAGACATGCCGAGAGTTATTAATGGTTTAGGTATTGCTATAATATCTACTTCCAAAGGTGTAATGACTAACAAAGAAGCTGCTGAACTGAAAATCGGTGGTGAAGTTCTTTGTTACGTATATTAATAGGAGGATAAGCAATGTCAAGAATAGGAAAATTACCCATTAGTATTCCCACTGGAGTAACAGTTACTCTGAAGGATAATGTAGTTACTGTAAAAGGTCCTAAAGGCGAACTTAGCCAATTTGTTGATCCTTCTATCAATGTTGCAATTGAAGATGGACATGTGATGTTGACAGAAAACGAAAACGCGATGTTGGATAACGTAAAACAAAGACATGCTTTTCATGGCTTGTATCGTTCTTTGGTTAACAACATGGTTATTGGTGTTTCTGAAGGTTATAAGAAAGAACTGGAACTTGTCGGTGTAGGTTACCGTGCTTCAAACAATGGTAATATTATTGATTTCGCTTTGGGTTATACTCATAATATCTTTATGCAGTTACCTCCTGAAATCAAGGTAGAAACTAAGTCAGAAAGAAATAAGAACCCTCTTATTATATTGGAATCTTGTGACAAACAACTGCTGGGTCAGGTTTGTTCAAAAATACGTTCTTTCCGTAAGCCGGAACCTTATAAAGGTAAAGGTATTAAGTTTGTTGGCGAAGAAATTCGTAGAAAGTCTGGTAAGTCAGCCGGTGCTAAATAATTTACATAAAATTGTATTATCATGACAACAAAATTAGAAAGACGAATCAAGATCAAATATAGAGTACGCAATAAGATTTCAGGTACTACTGAACGTCCGCGTATGAGTGTGTTTAGAAGTAACAAGCAGATTTACGTTCAAGTTATCGATGACTTGTCTGGTAGAACTTTGGCTGCAGCTTCATCTTTGGGAATGGAAGCTATGCCTAAGAAAGAACAGGCTGCTAAAGTTGGTGAACTGATTGCCAAGAAGGCTCAGGAAGCTGGTATTACGACTGTCGTATTCGACCGTAATGGTTACTTGTATCATGGGAGAATAAAAGAAGTAGCTGACGCTGCTCGTAACGGTGGACTTAAATTTTAATCAATTATGGCAGTTAATAATAGAGTTAAGATAACTAACGATATAGAGTTAAAAGACAGATTGGTTGCTATCAACCGTGTTACAAAGGTAACAAAGGGTGGTAGAACATTCAGCTTCTCTGCAATTGTCGTTGTTGGAAACGAAGACGGTATTATTGGTTGGGGCCTTGGTAAAGCAGGTGAAGTAACAGCTGCTATTGCTAAAGGTGTTGAAGCAGCTAAAAAGAACTTGACTCGTGTTCCTGTATTGAAAGGTACAGTTCCTCATGAACAGTCGGCTAAATTTGGTGGTGCTGAAGTATTCATCAAGCCGGCTTCTACCGGTACTGGTGTGGTAGCAGGTGGTGCGATGCGTGCTGTTTTGGAAAGTGTGGGTGTTACAGACGTTTTGGCTAAGTCAAAAGGTTCTTCTAATCCGCACAACTTGGTAAAAGCTACTATTTTAGCTTTGGGCGAGATGAGAGATGCCCGTATGGTTGCTCAGAACAGAGGCGTAAGTATGGAAAAAGTATTTAGAGGATAAGGAGGAATTATGTCAACTATTAAGATTAAACAAGTAAAAAGTAGAATTGGTGCTCCTGCTGATCAAAAGAGAGTACTCGATGCGCTGGGACTTCGCAAGATGAATCGTGTGGTTGAGCACGAAGCAACTCCTTCTATTCTGGGAATGGTTGAAAAGGTAAAACACCTGGTTGCCATCGTTAAGTAATTCATTGTTAATAAAAAAACTAATTACGATATGAATTTAAGTAATTTAAAACCTGCAGAAGGATCTACAAAGACTAGAAAAAGAATTGGCCGTGGCCCGGGATCTGGTTTGGGTGGTACTTCTACAAGAGGTCATAAAGGTGCTAAATCAAGATCAGGTTATTCAAAGAAGATTGGTTTTGAAGGTGGACAGATGCCTCTTCAACGTCGTGTTCCGAAGTTTGGTTTTAAGAATATTAACCGTGTAGAATATAAAGCTATTAACCTTGAAACTATTCAGAAATTGGCTGAAGCTAAGAATCTGACTAAGGTAGGTATGAATGACTTTATTGAAGCTGGTTTCATTTCTTCTAATCAATTGGTAAAAGTACTAGGTAACGGTAGTTTGACTACTAAGCTTGATGTGGAAGCTAATGCTTTTTCAAAGAGTGCGGTAGCTGCAATCGAAGCTGTTGGTGGTAATGCAGTAAAACTCTGATTCAATGAGAAAATCTATTGAAACATTAAAGAATATATGGAAAATTGAGGATCTGAGACAAAGGATCCTCATTACTATATTATTTGTTGCAATTTACAGGTTTGGTTCTTACGTGGTTCTGCCAGGTATTAACCCTGCTATGTTAACTCAGTTGCATAAACAAACGAGTGAAGGTTTGTTAGCCTTGTTAAACATGTTCTCTGGAGGAGCGTTTTCCAATGCATCTATTTTTGCATTGGGAATCATGCCATATATCTCGGCATCAATTGTAATTCAGCTTTTGGCGATTGCTGTTCCCTACTTTCAGAAAATCCAGCGTGAAGGTGAAAGTGGTAGAAGAAAAATCAATCAGTATACTCGTATATTGACAATTGCAATTTTGGTTTTCCAAGCTCCCTCATACTTGCTTAACCTTAAGATGCAAGCCGGACCATCACTTAATGCTTCATTAGATTGGACATTCTTTATAATTACTTCTACCATCATTTTGGCAGCTGGAAGTATGTTTATTCTGTGGCTTGGAGAAAGAATAACAGATAAGGGGATAGGTAATGGTATATCATTCATCATTTTGATTGGTATTATTGCCCGTCTGCCACAATCTTTATTCCAGGAGTTTGTTTCTCGTCTGGCTTCTCCGGGTGCAGGTGGTATCATCATGTTTTTGTTGGAAATAGTATTTTTGTTGTTCGTTATTGCAGCAGCAATTTTGCTGGTTCAAGGCGTCCGCAAAGTTCCCGTACAGTATGCGAAACGTATTGTAGGAAACAAACAATATGGTGGTGCAAGACAATATATTCCTTTAAAGGTGAATGCTGCGAATGTAATGCCTATCATCTTTGCCCAGGCAATCATGTTTATCCCTATTACATTGGTAGGTTTCTCAAATGCTGCAACAGCAAGTGGTATTGTACGTGCATTTGTAGATCATACTAGCTTCTGGTATAATTTTGTTTTTGCAATATTGATTATTGTGTTTACATACTTCTATACTGCAATAACAATTAATCCTAACCAGATGGCAGAAGATATGAAGAGAAATAATGGTTTTATTCCGGGAATAAAACCAGGTAAGAATACAGCTGAGTATATAGATGCGATCATGTCTCGTATTACTCTGCCGGGTTCTATATTCTTGGCTCTTGTAGCCATCATGCCTGCATTTGCCGGTATTTTTGGAGTAAAAGCTGAGTTCGCCCAGTTCTTCGGTGGTACATCCTTATTGATTCTTGTAGGTGTTGTATTGGATACACTCCAACAGGTAGAAAGTCATTTGCTGATGCGCCATTACGACGGATTGTTAAATTCCGGAAGAATCAAGGGGCGTGCTGGTAATGTTGCTGCATATTAATTAGTCTGAGATGATATTTCTTAAGACAGATGATGAGATAGAGCTGCTTCGTCAGAGTAACCTACTTGTAGGTAGGACTCTGGCTGAAGTTGCTAAATTGATAAAACCCGGTGTGACAACTAAGGAACTTGACAAGGTGGCTGAAGAGTTTATTAGAGATAATGGAGCTGTTCCTACTTTTAAAGGTTTTCCCAATCAGTATGGTGATCCGTTTCCCAGTACCTTGTGTACTTCGGTAAATGATCAGGTTGTACACGGTATTCCCAATGATATCCCTTTGAAAGAAGGTGATATTGTTTCTGTTGATTGTGGTACTTATATGAATGGGTTTTGTGGGGATTCAGCTTATACCTTCTGTGTAGGAGAAGTTGATCCTGAGGTCTTGAAACTTTTGAAGACAACAAAAGAAGCTTTATATTTAGGTATAGAGAATGCCATTCATGGAAAGCGTTTGGGTGATATAGGTTTTGCTGTCCAGCAACATTGCGAGGCTAATTCCTATGGTGTGGTAAGAGAATTCGTAGGTCATGGTATTGGAAAAGATATGCATGAAGATCCGCAGGTACCCAATTATGGAAAAAGAGGATACGGCACTCAGTTGAAAAAGGGTATGTGCATTGCCATCGAACCGATGATAACATTGGGTTCCCGCCAGATAGTAATGGAAAGAGATGGATGGACAGTGCGTACACGCGATAGGAAATGTGCCGCTCACTTTGAGCATACAGTTGCAATAGGAGTTGGGAAGGCAGATATTTTGTCCTCATTTGAATATGTCGAACAAGTATTAGGAGATAAAGCAATTTAATATGGCAAAGCAATCCGCAATAGAACAAGATGGAGTTATAGTTGAAGCATTGTCTAATGCAATGTTTCGTGTTGAGCTAGAAAACGGGCATGAGATTACTGCTCATATCTCTGGCAAGATGAGAATGCATTACATTAAAATATTACCCGGGGATAAGGTCAGAGTAGAGATGTCTCCTTATGACTTATCTAAAGGAAGAATCGTTTTTAGATATAAATAAAAAAGAAATAAGATATGAAAGTAAGAGCATCATTAAAGAAACGTACGCCGGAATGCAAAATCGTTAGACGAAATGGCCGTTTGTATGTTATTAACAAGAAAAATCCTAAGTATAAACAACGTCAAGGATAATTTATTATTTTTGCAAAAAAAATAATTTAGTATATGGCTATAAGAATAGTTGGTGTAGATTTGCCTCAGAATAAGAGAGGCGAGATTGCGTTAACCTATGTATATGGTATTGGACGCAGTAGTTCAGCAAAAATCTTGGATAAGGCTGGTGTTGACAGAGATGTGAAAGTAAAAGACTGGACAGATGACCAGGCTGCTAAAATTCGTGAAATCATTGGTGCTGAATACAAAGTAGAAGGTGATCTTCGTTCAGAAGTGCAATTAAACATTAAGCGATTAATGGATATTGGTTGCTATCGTGGTGTACGTCACCGTATTGGTCTGCCGGTTCGTGGCCAGAGCACTAAGAACAACGCTCGTACACGTAAGGGAAGAAAGAAAACAGTTGCAAATAAGAAAAAAGCTACTAAATAATAATTGTTGATATGGCAAAAAAAACAGTCGCAGCTAAGAAGAGAAATGTGAAGGTTGACGCTAATGGACAGTTGCATGTTCATTCTTCATTCAACAACATCATTGTATCTCTGGCAAATAGTGAAGGTCAGATTATCTCATGGTCTTCTGCAGGTAAGATGGGATTTAGAGGTTCTAAGAAGAACACTCCTTATGCAGCACAGATGGCTGCACAAGATTGCGCTAAGGTAGCGTTTGATCTTGGCCTGAGAAAGGTGAAAGCTTATGTAAAGGGTCCTGGAAACGGACGTGAGTCTGCTATCAGAACTGTTCACGGAGCTGGTATCGAGGTTACTGAAATTATTGATGTAACTCCGCTTCCGCACAACGGTTGTCGTCCTCCGAAAAGAAGAAGAGTTTAATAGATAACCTATTTTTATATGTAACTTGATTTTGTTAATAATGGATTGCACTTCCTTTCTGTAATCGCGGCTGCAACAAATTAAGTTCATTAGTAACAATTAAATTAGAAAAAGAAATGGCTAGATATACTGGACCAAAATCAAGAATTGCCCGTAAATTCGGTGAAGGAATCTTTGGAGCAGATAAAGTTTTATCTAAGAAGAATTATCCTCCCGGACAACATGGTAACAACAGAAGAAGAAAGACTTCTGAGTATGGTGTCATGTTGGCAGAAAAACAAAAAGCTAAATATACTTACGGTGTATTGGAAAAACAATTCCGTAACCTGTTTGAAAAGGCTGCAAGTGCTAACGGTATTACCGGTGAAATCTTGTTGCAGAGTTTAGAGGCTCGTCTTGACAACGTGGTGTTCCGTTTGGGTATTGCTCCGACTCGTGCTGCTGCCCGTCAGTTAGTAAGTCACAAGCACATTACAGTAGATGGAAAGGTAGTTAATATTCCTTCATTCTCTGTAAAACCCGGTCAGATTGTGGGTGTACGCGAAAGATCTAAATCTTTGGAAGTGATTGCTAATTCACTTGCAGGATTCAATCACAGCAAATATCCTTGGTTGGAGTGGGATGAAACTTCTAAGGTAGGTAAGTTGTTACATATACCTGAAAGAGCAGACATTCCTGAAAACATTAAAGAACACTTGATCGTTGAATTGTACTCTAAATAATAATTAATTTCATGGCGATATTAGCATTTCAAAAACCTGATAAAGTATTAATGTTGGAAGCGGACTCCAGATTTGGAAAATTTGAGTTCCGTCCACTCGAACCCGGTTTCGGTATTACCGTAGGTAATGCTTTACGCCGTATTCTTCTTTCTTCATTGGAAGGATTTGCAATCAACACGATTAAGATCGAAGGTGTAGAACATGAGTTCGCATCTGTACCCGGTGTTAAAGAAGACGTGACCAACATTATCTTAAATCTGAAGCAAGTCAGATTTAAGCAAGTAGTAGAAGAGTTCGAAAATGAAAAGGTAAGCATTACCGTTGAGAATTCTAGTGAATTTAAGGCAGGTGATATAAGTAAGTATTTGACTGGATTTGAAGTGTTAAATCCTGAATTGGTTATTTGCCATTTAGATTCAAAAGCAACAATGCAGATGGACATTACCATTAATAAAGGTAGAGGGTATGTTCCGGCCGACGAAAACCGCGAATATTGTACCGATGTTAATGTAATTCCTATCGATTCTATTTACACACCGATACGTAATGTAAAATATCAGGTGGAAAACTTCCGTGTTGAACAGAAGACTGACTACGAAAAGCTGGTATTGGAAATTACTACCGATGGTTCCATTCACCCGAAGGAAGCTTTGAAAGAAGCCGCTAAAATATTGATTTATCATTTCATGTTGTTCTCTGATGAAAAGATTACTCTTGAAACATCCGATGTGGACGGCAATGAAGAATTTGATGAAGAAGTATTGCACATGCGCCAGCTGCTTAAGACTAAGCTTGTTGATATGGACCTCTCAGTTCGTGCCTTGAACTGCTTGAAAGCTGCCGATGTGGAAACATTGGGTGACTTGGTACAGTTCAACAAGACAGATCTGTTGAAGTTCAGAAACTTCGGTAAGAAATCGCTCACGGAGCTTGATGATTTGCTCGAGGGTCTGAATCTGTCGTTTGGAACCGATATCTCTAAATATAAATTAGATAAAGAATAAAAAATGAGACATAATAAGAAATTCAATCATTTAGGTCGTACTGCTTCTCATAGAAGTGCTATGTTATCTAACATGGCTTGTTCTTTGATCAAGCACAAAAGAATCACTACGACTGTTGCAAAGGCTAAAGCTTTGAAGAAATTCGTTGAGCCTTTAATTACAAAATCTAAAGACGACACAACTAATTCACGTCGTGTTGTATTTAGCAACTTGCAAGATAAGTTTGCTGTAACGGAGTTGTTCAAAGAAATCTCTGTAAAAGTAGCAGATCGTCCGGGTGGTTATACTCGTATCATCAAAACAGGTCATCGTTTGGGTGATAATGCTGAAATGTGCTTTATCGAATTGGTAGATTACGATGAAAACATGGCTAAGACTGCAACTGCTAAGAAAGCAACTCGTACTCGTCGTTCTAAGAAGAGTGCAGCCGCTACAGAAGCTCCTGCAGCACCGGCAGCTGAAACTACAGAGGAAGCCCCTAAAGCTGAATAATCTGTAATCATCATATATATAAAAGCCATAGCTATAAAAGCTGTGGCTTTTTTTATTTTATGCCCTGACCGGCAGTAATGAGAAAACAAGCTGTGAGGCTTCTGTCCACATGCATATTACTTGTTCTGTTTACAAAAGTTTTGATACGGACGAGGCATGCAGAACAAGAACAGCTTTTAATTTAAAGTCGGAATTAGAAACATCGAATAATTCCTTCAAAACCGTCATAGATAGGTAACCTGTTGCTTTTCAGGAAGAAACCATGAAGGAATTGAGAACCGATCCTTCATAATTTTGGATAATCCTTCATAGCTCCCTTAAAACAAAATACCTTTGATATGTGTTAATTATTGTATGAAATGAAACCTAAAACGCTATTTATGTTATCTTTGTAAACCAAACAGTAAGCAATGAAAGGATTTGTTACAGTCATATTATTTTTTCTGTTTGCCTTGGCTTTTGCCGGAACAGAATATGTAGATGCAGTTCCAGCTGCATCAATGACGGTATGTACTGTACAGCATACGGATACTACTCCGCAGCACTCCATCAATGAAGATCGTGTCATTCCCTTGGATAGCAATAAGGGAATAGCAGATATGGAGTTTGGGGACGCTCATACTTTAGCACATCGTGTCAGTGCCTCTGCAGAGCGCATGTACCGTTTTTCCTCCATGGAGACTACCCAATTTATCAAAATTTTGTTGCGTAAGATGGCCGCCCGGATGGCCAGTCTTGCAAGCTGTCATACCCATGTGTATGCCTCTTCCCATTCCCTTCCCTGGGATAGTGCTTGCGAGCACTATATCTTTGGTATGAGGCGCATTCTTATTTAGCTTTTATTCTTTTACCAATTTGTTTTTCATGGTTCTGTCTTGCCGGGTGATTGGCGAGATGTGACCTTGGTATGAATTATTGTATTTTTAATTAGTAAAGAATAAAATTTAAATTATTATGAGTAATACAGTTTCTACTGAAGCAACCTTGTTTTCAACAACACACCCTGATGTCGTAAAACGTACTAGTGTTTCTTCTATTATCATATCCGCTATCCTTTGTGTGATAGGTGCGGGTGCATTTGCAACCTCTTTAAAGATGGGGGATTCCTCATCCACCATGAGCATGGTGCTTATGGCCGGTGGAACCATTTTGTTTCTGTGGGCCGTATTCCGCTTTTTCTGGCGAGGCAAGGAATGGGTGTATGCACCTACCGGCAGCGTAGCTAAAGAAGGGACCTGCTTCTTTGATGTATGCGATTTACAGGCTTTGACGGACGCGTTGGAGAAAAAAGGTTTTGAAACCAGGAATGACGTGAAAGTAAAGACAAACGGAAACGTACGTATGGACTATATGATTTCTCAGGACAAGAAATTCGTTGCGGCCCAGCTGTTCCGTTTCATCCCCTATACATACGAACCTGCATCTTCTGTGTTTTATTTCACGGGAGATGATGCAAGTGCGTTTGTACATTGCTTGGAAACAAGTGAATTTTGATTTTCTATGACTCTTTATGTTATGAAATAAGGTGTGCCTGTGAAGGTCTGCTTTATTTGCTTAAGACGTTAATGTGATAAATTGTCGGGTGGGGTTAGTCGTTGATGATTAGCCCCATCTTTTTCATCAGGAAGCAGGCATTCATATTTTGTGCGATACCTTCACGGAGTTTGTATGAAAAAGTCAGTTCATCGTTGGTAATATCAGCTTCAAAGCAATAATTCCGTATCTCTTTGGGGAAATATTCTATTAGTTTCCCTAATAGCAGGTCGTGTGTGGCAATGATGCCATTCGTCTTCAGTTCCATCAGTTGGCGTACCAGGGCGAATGAGCCTTTCTGCTTGTCCATCGAGTTGGTTCCTTTTAAAATCTCATCCAGAATGATGAACAACTCCTCTCCCTTATTCAGGCGGTCTATAATTTGTTTCAATCGTTTTAGTTCGGCAAAGAAGTAAGATTCGTTGTCTGTCAACGAATCGGAAGTCCGCAAGCTTGTCACTAGTTTGGCAGGATATATTTCAAGGGAGGAACAGCATACGGGGCAGCCGGTACATGCCAATACATAATTCACTCCGATTGTACGCAGATAAGTACTTTTTCCTGCCATGTTGGCTCCTGTGATGATGACAAAGAACGGTCTTGAGGGGATATCGGCATCATTGGTCACACATTGCCGTGCAGGCATCAGGGGATGTCCCATATCCTTTGCAAGGAATACAAAAGGCTTGCCGGCAATGGTCGGATAGGTGTATGCGGGATGGTTGCCGGCAAATGTCGCCAGAGAACAAAGAGCATCAATGTCACCCAATACGTCCAGCCAGTGGAGCAGATATTTTCCATATTTGTGCCTCCATTGCTCAATGCGCATTACCTGCCGGAGTTGCCAGAACATGGAACCTTCCAGCAAGACATATAGCAGTTGGTTGTTGCGCAAGTCCAGTTTGTCCAGTTCCCGTGAAAGCTCTTTCAAGATATGGGTGGTGGATTTCCCGTTCATGCCGAATTCAGCTTTCAGGTGTCTGAGTAGCGGAGCGTTCATTTCCCGGTTTTCTATCAGGCTGATCAGTTCGGCGTAGATAGACAGGATACGTAATTTCTTGTCATACACTCTTTGCAGGTTGCTGACAGGCTTTATCAGTCCGAAACTACCTATCACGAACAGTCCGAAGGCCAGTCCGAACCATGTCATCGGAATGACCCCCGCCACTCCCAGCATAGCCAGTACGATGTTGACTCCGGGAACGATTCCCAATAACGGGCGGCTCCACCATTTCTTGCTGAAATAGGCAGGTGCTTCCGTCCACTCTTTAATTTCTTCGCGGTCGCTTGTCGCCCCTTTGTAGAGCAGGCCGGTGATCCGGAATGTTTCCCGGAAATCGGAATAAGCAGCCAGTTCCTTTGTCGCCTCCTGCCGTTGGATTATCTCTTCCTTTATCTCCAGATGATTTTGCAACCATTCTGCCAGTTTTTCCTTTCCGAATGAAGTGCAGGTACGGTTCAAGGCCTGGAACAAGGAGTGCCTTCCGAACAAGTCTAGGTCAAAAGAATACCTGTGGGCCGGGTTTGTGAATTCCTTTCCGTCCTCAAAAGGCTCATAGTTGTCCGCCAGTGCGGAAAGCTCGTCACTATTCACCCGTATGCAGGTTTCCAGCCAGTCTTTGCGGAAAAACAACCGGTTGTGATACTTCACCAATGCCAGAAAAGGAACGAAAGTGACCGCTATGGTGAGACATATAGTGGTTGTTCCTGCCTGATAGAAGTAGATTGTTCCTATAATCCCTGCTGCAAATAACAAGACCCTCAGCGTGCTGATGCGGAGAATCTTATTTTTTACCTGGCGGAGTTCTGCCTCAGCCTGTTCAATGCGCTGTTCGTATTTTGCTTTCAATTCCATAATGATAGGTTATAAATATTTCCTTGCCATACCGGGCGCGGTTTTGCAGCGGAGAGGGGAAGCCTTCTGCGGCGATGCAAGGGTATGGCGAAGAACTTTTCATTTGTTTTCCGGCAAATATATAGAAAAAAAAACGTCTCCTTCTGTTTCTTGTGTTATTTAGACTTATCTTTTCATTTTAGGAAGAAGAGCCTTCCATCCGGAATGATGGCGGTTAGACCGGTGAGGATGCATGACAGGAAATGAAATTTTAACATAGCCGATGAACTCATTGTCAATAGGAAAAAGTATATTTGTCTGTCTGATAAAGATTATAAACTACTTGGGGTATGAGAAAAATGATATTCATTTTATGCATTCCGACCGCTTTGCTTTCGGCTTGCTCACCATCCGGAATGCAAGGCAATCCGGCGGCAGTACAAGCCGGTGCGGCCATCGGCGGAGTATTAGGCGCTATTGTGGGTGACAGGGCCGGCGGATACAACGGTTCGCAATTCGGCGCCCTGCTGGGAACTGTAACGGGGGCTGCTGTGGGAAATGCCATAACTACACCTCGGGAGGAAACTTATCAGGTGGAGGAGTATTACGTAAAGACTTATCCTTCTTCTTCGCAGTATGAGCACACTTCCTCTTATGAGCCTTCATCGGGATTGAGGATTATCAACCTGCGTTTTATCGATGATAACCGTAACCATGTTATTGATGCGGAAGAAGACAGCAAACTGGTGTTCGATGTGGTGAATGATGGTGATGTGCCCGCTTACAATGTTACTCCGGTAATAGAGGAAATGAGCGGCATGAAACATATTTTGATTTCACCTTCGGCTCAGATTGCCTATATGCCTGTCGGGAATCAGATAAGGTACACGGCCACCATTCGTGGAGGCAGGAAGTTGAAAACAGGCCAGGCGCAATTCCGTGTTTTTGCAACAGAGAGCAACGGGGCGGTGACCGAAGCGCATGAGTTTACTTTGCCTACCCAAAAACGGATAAAGAAATAAGTTCCTTCATTGGCGGGGCTTCTACGGGCGGATAACCCTTTTCCGGAGATAACGTAAGCATTCGCAGCCCTATTGTTAAGCCTTTCCGACCGTCCGGTTACTATCTCCAAAGCCTGCGGAGTTATCTCCATAGCCTTTGGAGTTAACTTCGCAAGCTTTGGAGATAACTCCATAGTGCTATGGAGATAGTATATATCCTTTCTTCAGACCTTAGCAGGCGGGAGAAAAGGCCTTAGGGTGGGGGATGTGTGGAGTTACTCCTTGTTGATGATGCCTTGTATCTCTTGCAGGGTCAGATTTCCTGTGATGGCGATGATGGTAAATTCATTTTTTTCCTGACTCATCAATACAAATTCCTTTTCTTTGTTTTTGTTCCGTTTCAGATAAATAATGGTCTTTTCGCCTTCATCGTTTATGCGCATCAGTTCCTCGTAGCCGTTCTTGGGACTGATGAAAGCTGTCTCTTTTTTCAGCTTGGCGATAATGTCGGGTTTTTCACAACTTAGAATCTGGATGTTATCCAGTTTGGAGGCTACTTCGCCTATATTTACCCCTTCCGTTTTCATGTCGGGCATCAGGCTGAGCATGGCTTTTGAGATATAGACAGAGGTTACCCCGTCCATATCAGCGAACTTGTCGAAAAAACTGTCCTGTGCGTAGGTGAACAGTGAGCACAGAGAGAGCAATAAGGTAATGATATATGTACGTTTCATTGTTTTATGTTATTTAATCGGTTTAATTGTTCGTTTACGTTCTCTTGAATTTTTCCGGTGGCTTCCTGCACCGATTCCACTTTTTCTATTCCTTTATTCAGGCTGCTGGAAAGCATGATAAGTGCCTTCTGGGCCTGTACGTATGCTTCTTCGGGGGTGGCGCAGGTATCTTGCGGTGCCGGATAGGGCTTGTATAGGTACAGTCCTACGGAGAGCAGGATGAGCAGGCTGGCGGCTATGCTCCCTATCCATTGCAAGCGGAGGGTCCGTGTATGTTTTTTTATTTTCAGCGTGCGTTTTTCGCCTGTGTCCCATTGGTCTATCTTGCGGCTCAGCCTGCTTTCCAGTTCTTCCGGTATTTCGGGAGCGGGCTGTGCTGCCAGTTGCATGAAGATTTCCTTCTCGGCAAGTAAATGAGCCGGAACGTCCTCTTCGGTAAAAAAGTGTTTCAGTTCCTTTTCTTCGGTTTCGCTGGTTTCTCCATCGTAATACCGGGCCAATAGTCTTTCTATTTCATTTACTTTCATAGTTCATTATTGCATTATATTGTTCACGTATCTTTTTGCGGGCGCGGCTCAGCAACACACGTATGTTGATGGCATTCAGTCCTGTGGCTTGCTCTATCTCCTCAAAGGAGCAGTCATTGACATCACGGAGCAGAATCACCCGCTTTTGTTGCTCTGGCAGTCTGCCGATGAGCCGGCGTACCTGGTTCACCTCATCCCGTTGTTCCACTTCCCGCGCTATGTTGGTGTCCGTAGGGAGGTTCAGCTCTTCGGGTGCATGTCCGTCTTCATCGGGCCGGCTCCTGCGGAGGGCGTCGTAGCACAGGTTCTTGACAAGGGTGACGCAGTAGGCTTCGGTATTCAGCACGCCCGCCAGCTCATCGCGCTTGTTCCACAATTTCAGATACGCCTCCTGCACCATATCTTCCGCCTCCTGAGGGTTTTCTGTCAGCCGGAAGGCTGTCCGGTAGAGTTTGCGGTGGTAAGGCAGGAATTGTTGTTTAAACTCAGCGGCGTCCATGCTTCTTCTTATTTGTTGTCTGATCGTTTATAAGTTGGGCAATATCTTGTTTGCGTATTTTTCCGTTTACTTGTATCAGTGAGCATTCATCATCCTCTATGATAGCGATGAGCAATTCCCGGATGACCTCCTTTTTCATTCTCATTTGTATGTGTATGCGTTCTCCATCTTCATTCATTTGCATCAGCGTTTCGTAGCCGTTGTTGGACAATGCCTCGAATTGTCGTGAAAAGCGTTGCTTTACGTCCGGTGAGCACTCATCCAGATCTAGTATTTTGGCGGAGCGTATTTTGCTTGCTATTTCTTTGCCCTCATCATTATAAGGATAAAACATTTTTCCTATAAACATGAGGAAAGGGGATGCACTGACATATTCAGCATTTTTTTCCCGGCGGAACTCATCAAAGAGTGCTGCTGAATTTTGTGCAAGACTAATCTGACATCCTAAGACTAGCAATAGAGTAAATACAAACTTTTTCATGGTTTTATTTTGTTTTTGTTCATAACTGAATTTGTTTTTGAAAGCACTTTCAATCAGATAGACGGGGGAAGCGGGAAAGTTGTTACAAAGGGAAAAGAATTTTTTTAAGTTTCTATGTTTGTAAAGTGGTTCCGCTTTACAAAGAAAGCATCATTCAATAGCCTGTTTGATCTTTCATCAGCATGAGCACAGGCTGTGCCGGTTCCCTTGACCGATTCCTTTCATTCAGGTAATTCCAGGGGGGAACGAAGAAACCCTTGCCTTGTTTACAAATCTTTCACAAGTTCAGGATGAGAACAAGAGGCTTTCTTATGAAATGATATGGGGTGGAGGATTATTGGTTCCGCACGGGCAGCCTCACCCATAGCCATCCGGGAATCAGTTTCCAGAAAAACACCAGCATCTGATAACGCCGGTCTATGACAGCTACTCTTTTCCTTCGGGAGATGGCTCTTACAATTTGTGATGCCACGTAGGGAGCATACATCAGCAGCGGGTATTTGTCATCTTTCAACAGAGGGGTGGCGACAAATCCGGGACGGATGTCGGTGAAGGAAATGTGTAGCTTGTTCATGTGCGCCAATTGGTCCAAAGCATCCAGATAGGTGTTTTGAAACCGTTTGGTCGCTGAATAGGCAGGGGCGGATCCCAGTCCCTTGGTGCCTGCTATGGAACTGATCACCGCTATATGTCCTTTGCCTTGCTGTTCGAAATAGTGATAGGCGGCATTGACCATCCGTATGAATCCCGAAACATTGGTGGCTGCGGTCTGTAATTCTATATCGGGGCAGAGTGAAAGATTTTGTTTGCCTATGCCCGAACTGAGCAGGAACACATCCATGCCGCCGGTTTTCATAATCAGTTGCTCCAATAAGGCAGGGGCATCCTCGCGGGTGACATCTATCCGCTGGGTACATACCTGTCCGGGAGCGGACTGCCGGAGCTTTTCCAGTTCTTCCTCTCTACGTCCTGCCACGCCTACCTGCCAGCCGGTTTTCAGATAGCATCGCGCCACTTCCAGTCCGATGCCGGAAGTGGCGCCAATGATAATGATTCTTTTCATCCGCTTCGCCTTATTGTAAAGCTTGTTCAATATCGGCAATGATGTCGCTTACATTCTCAATACCTACCGACAAACGGATCAGGTCCGGAGCGACTCCCGCTTCGCGCAACTGCTCGTCGGTGAGCTGGCGGTGAGTATGGCTGGCGGGATGCAGTACGCAGGTACGTGCGTCGGCCACATGGGTTACGATGCAGATGAATTTCAGCCTGTCCATAAATTCTATCGCTTCCTCACGGGTTCCGTTCAAGCCGAAAGCGATGACACCGCACGAGCCGTTTGGCATGTATTTCTGTGCCAGATCATAGTATTTGCTGCTTTTCAGTCCGCAATAGTTCACCCATTTCACTTTCGGGTTGGCTTCCAGCCATTCGGCCACTTTCTGTGCGTTTTCGCAATGACGGGGCACGCGCAGGTGCAATGTTTCCAATCCCAGATTCAGCAGGAACGCATTTTGCGGAGACTGGATGGAGCCGAGGTCACGCATCAGTTGGGCGGTTGCTTTCGTCATGTAAGCCATTTTGCCGAACGCTTTGGTATAAGTCAGTCCGTGATAAGATTCGTCGGGCTGGGTCAGACCGGGGAATTTGTCCGCATGGGCTTCCCAGTCAAAGTTGCCGCTGTCCACAATGGCGCCTCCTACACTGGTGGCATGACCGTCCATGTATTTGGTTGTGGAATGGGTGACGATATCCGCTCCCCATTCAAACGGGCGGCAGTTGATGGGAGTGGCGAAGGTGTTGTCCACAATCAAAGGCACACCGTGTTTGTGTGCGATACGTGCGAACTTTTCGATGTCCAGCACGTCGATGCTCGGATTGGAGATGGTTTCGCCGAACAACGCTTTGGTATTCGGGCGGAAAGCCTTGTCTATTTCCTCCTCGGATGCATTGGCGTCAATGAAGGTACACTCGATGCCCAGTTTTTTCAGCGTGACGCCAAACAGATTGAATGTACCTCCGTAGATGGTAGACGAGCATACGAAGTGGTCGCCTGCCTGACAGATATTGAAAATGGCATAGAAGTTGGCAGCCTGGCCGGACGAGGTCAGCATAGCACCCACACCGCCTTCCAATGCTGCGATTTTTGCGGCGACGGCATCATTGGTGGGGTTTTGCAAGCGTGTATAGAAATATCCCGAATCTTCCAGATCGAACAGACGCGCCATCTGTTCGCTGGTGTCATACTTGAATGTGGTACTTTGATAAATAGGCAAAACGCGCGGTTCGCCTTTTTTCGGAGTCCAGCCTGCCTGTACGCATAAGGTCTCCCTGCTATACTTCTTATCCATGTTTATATTGTTATTAAAATTACATATTCATTTATTTCGCAGCAAAATTAAGAATAATCTGTCATTTAGGGTTCAATTACTGGGAAAAGTGTTATATTTGAACGATTTTAATAAGCTTAACTATGGCAGAGGATATAAAATTCAGGCATACTATGCCGGTGCAGATACGATTCAGCGATGTGGACCAGTTTGGTCATATGAACAATTCAGTTTACTTTTCTTTGTACGATTTGGCAAAGACTACTTATATAAAAGATGTATTAGGCAGTGCCGACTGGAGCAAGCTGGCTATTGTGGTAGCCAATATCAATGCAAACTTCTTTATGCCGGTATTTTTCTCGGATCATCTGGTGATAGAAACGGCTGTGGTACATTTGGGGCATAAGAGTTTTACCTTGTTGCAGCGTGCCGTGACTACGGATACCCATGAGGTGAAGTGTGAGTGCCGCACGGTGATGGTAGGTTATGACCTGGCTACCAAAGAGCCGAAATTGATTTCCGAGGATTATAAGGAGGCGATTTGCAGGTACGAGGAAAAAACATTGGAGGAACTTTCAAAAGGGTAGCCATAGATGATATACTCGCTATAAATAGCTAGGACGTTATTTATAGCGAGATTGTATTATTTTATTAAAAGCATTCTCCTGTAATGGTTAAAAGTTTGGGAGATGAGTCAAAATTACCATATAATAAAATTTCTCTTTGAAACTTTCCTATGTCATCGGGATGGAAAATGATATTCAGACAAGTGCTGTCTCCCGGATTTATTTCAGTAATTTCATTTTCAATATTCAAACATTCGCATGAAAGATCTATATGACTGATTCTTACTATGTTCTTCCCTGTATTCCATATTGTGAATTTGATTTTTGCCTTTTCCGTGCGGCTGATTTTGCCTAAATCTATCTCATTTGTGTTGAATGTAATGGTGGTGTTCGCTTCTTTGCTGGGAGATTCATTTCCATAAAAAGAGTGCGACACATATTTACCATTATTTAAAAGGTAGATTCTAGGTGTGTTTTTAGCCATATCCAATTCCACTAATATGGATTTAGTGTCTAGGTATACATTGGAGTAGTCATCTATATTTTTATTGGCAATTAAATTGAAAGTCTTTTTACTTTTACATGCAATTATATAAATGGTATCGGTCGAGTTATGTATTTCTGACAGAGCTTTGTGTATGCATCCTTTGCAACCATTACCCAATATGGTAACAAGGTGGGTGGCATTGTGGATTTGTGATTTCTCAACTCCGACTTCATCAAACAGTTTTTGAAGGCATTTGTCATTATTGGACATACAGCTTGCCAGGAACAGTCCTCCACATAGAATGATTGAGTAGTTCTTTTTCTTCATTTTTTCCGGTCTTGAAGTGTGAAACACCTGAATACCAGTTTGTTTTCGTCAAACTGAGGATTGTTTTCATTATTCTCTGAAATATACAGGCCTTTTTTACCTACGAAGCACAAGTGATGGGCATAGGTGTTGCCGGGAAATTTTGTTTCACCAATAATTTCATAGTCTTTGTTTAGAATGATGATGGAGAAACTTTGATGCGGATTGTTGGAGAATGGTTTTATATTATCATCCGGCATTAAGGCAAACCGATAGAATACTTTTCGGTATTTATCATACATCAAGTGAGAATAGTGTGGTAATTTCCCTTGTATTTGTATATTCTTAAACAAATCTATTTGTCCGTCTTGCAAATGTGGATATGCATGGGCTAAGTAACGGCTTTTGGCATTGTATGAGATTTTATGCTTAAAATCAGAGGAAACCATAATGCTATCATATTGTCCTAATGAAATGACCACATCCTTACCTGTATATGTATAACAGATTTCAGGGTCATATAATTTGACATTTTTAAAATCTTCGTCCTTGTTGAAAATCAAAGGGTAGCGAAGTTCACTCCATCCTGTCTTACCTGTATTAAGGTTAGCGAATGCAAACATTGGGATTTTGTTCCAATCGCTTTTCTTTCGAGGATGTTTTAAGAATGATTGGCTGAAATACAAAATAGAATCTTTTATTATAGCAGGTTTATAAGAGTAACTTGAAAAACTTATGTGATCAAACTCTTGAAAATTCACTCCTTTTTCCCAAAAGTCAAATTTCTTTTCTATTTCTCCTTTGTCATTGACTAGTGAAAATGTTCCGTTCCAACTGGTAATTATGAAATGATTTAGGTTCAGTGGATGGCAACCGCTCAGTACATTCATTCCGTTTGGACCTTCTTTTTGTAACAATATGGTTTTTATTAATTTTTGATTCTTAATATCATAAATATTAATTTTTTGCGAGTACTCTGCATCTAAAAAGGATAGATATTCGTGCCCATTTTCTTCAAATTGGAATATGGATTTACTTGCATAGTATGTATGTTCGTCTATAGGAAAACAAATGGAGTCTTCGGCTACTAAATCTGTATTTTTTATGGATTGTGATGGTGAATTACATGCTGTTTCAATGAGTAGAAAGAGGACAAATAGGATATTCCAAGTATTTTTCATAATTCATATTAGTTAATAGATGATAGAAGGGCTATTAATAATCCTTTTTCTAAATCTGAGAATATATATTATAATATAGGAATATTAAGAGCCCTTCAAAAGTTATTTAGATAATTGTCTTGCTCATTCAGGGTGTCCTGGTTGTGTTGTAAATCCTTCACAATTATTATGTGCTTCAGCTGCACAATTATTATGTGAAAATTTTACACATCCGGAACCTCCGAAATACCAGGAACCGTCTCCTTCACCGGGAGGTCCGTAATCACTGCGAGCATTTCCGTTTTCTGTGTTGCTCGGAAGAGGTGTATCAAACTTTAATTCTTGTCGGGAAGAATAGATCTCTACGCTAGTCAAACAAAGAATGACTAGGGCTAAAAAAGTGATTTGTTTTTCATAAGATCTGCTTTTAAAGGTTAGTATATAGTTAACTTCACAAATGTACATTAAAATTTTATTATATCAAATATATTTTGATAGCCTGTTTAAAAATCTCTGAAATATTTTTCTTATGAGGTTTTCATATCAGTCGGATAGTTTTTTCTTTGAAGTGACTAAACTTAAAAAAGATATATCAGACTGATTTAACAGAAACAAAGAACCGAAATTGATTTCCGAGGATTATAAGGAGGCGATTTGCAGGTACGAGGAAAAAACATTGGAGGAACTTTCAAAAGAACGGAAATAGTTATTGATTTTCTGTGTTATTGATGTTTTATCAACTATATGCATAATGAATAAAGGTGTATCTCACGACACACCTTTATTTTTCTATGTTAAAACATCTGTCCTGAAAACTAAACAGGAGGATTTGGCTTATTTTTTCCCGTATCCCGGAGTTTGAGTTAATAACGGATTCACATTCAAAGTACCGATATTAACCGGCCAAAGCATTTTATATGCTTCTTCTGTACCGAGAATAGGATTTGTGCCCGGATAGTTGGCATTGGCAGAAAAGACCAAAGAACGTCCGGATGCATCGTGCATACGCAATACGTCAAACCAGCGCTTGCCTTCACTGACAAACTCTTTGTCCCGTTCCTGCAAAATGGCTAGTTCATTTTCCGCATAGCTGCCTTCCGTGTATTTGTTTTCTTCAAAGGTGTCTCCGTATGCACGTTTGCGTACTTCGTTGATATACGAAGCGCAAGGGTTGTTCAATCCGTTTTCAATTTCCGCCATCATCAGTAACGCATCGGCATAGCGGTAAACGGGGATGTCCGAAATATAGATGCGGTTGTCATTGGAATTGATTGTACCTATACGTTTTTTCATTACGCATCCGAATTCGCTGAGCGTGCCATTATCATTTTTCATGTAATACTCCATGAATGTGGCATCACGGCGGCTGTCTCCTTCTTTGAACGTTTTCCAGAAATCTTCAGTGTACTCGTCACGGAATACTCCACCGGTACCTTTCAAGTTTAAGGTATCTTTTTCAATCACCTTACCGTTACGACCATATGCTTGCCCCAGAAATACAGCATCCTGATAAAGGAATCTGCCTCCGTCATTGCTGGCCTCACCTTCTATAAACGGCATGGCGAAAATAATTTCAGTGTTCTTTTTATTGTCGCATGAGAAGATGGAGGCAAAGTTGTCCATTAATTCAAAATGTCCTATGATCCCGGATAAGGCAGTCTTGGCAGTCTGTAAATCGGTTGCCCCGGTTGCTGTGAATCCGGTGATGGATACTTTCGCTGCCCACATATAGATTTCTGCTTTAAGCATCAAAGTGGCATAGCGTGACCAGTCGTATGCATCAAAAGAGGTGTTATTTCCGAAATAGTTTTCGGATTTATTAATATCCGCTTTGATAAACTCCATGGTGGCTTCGGGTGTGGCGCGCTCCACATAGAATTTGTCTGCCGATGGTTTGCCGTCCAGTATATCTACTTTGGTGATGAGAGGTACTCCCCCGAAAGTTCTGTATAGCATGAAGTAATACAGGGCTCTCATGCCATACGCTTGTCCCAAGTACCGGCTCCGGGTTGCATCATCCAGAAACGTACACCCATTTTCTACTTCTTGGATAAAATGGTTTACTTGCATGATGGGAGAGTATAGCCCGTTCCAATTGGATATGCCGGGAATATCTTCCGAGATATTCTGTGACCGGATATCGGCATAGTTCAAGCTGGTGTTCAGCGAGGAGGTGCCCACACGTTGTGTGCCGCCGCGGAGTTCGCCCAAGGTGTAGAACATGTCATAGTAACTTCTTAATTGGGCGTGCAGACCCAACATGAATGCTTTGGGCTGGGAAGCTTCTTTCCAGAAATTTCCGGCTCCATAATAATCTTCCGGTGCCAGATCCAGTGCGTCACAGGACGGTTGGAGAATGGTCATCACACATATTGAAAGGATATAGAATATTTTTTTCATAATCTGTTAGAGTTTATAAGTTTAGAAAGAAACGTTTACGCCGAGAATGACAGTGCGGGGCAATGGGTATCCACCATTGTTGTCTGTCTTTTCCGGAGAGAATAAATGTTTGGCTTCTGTCAGGTAACCCAGGTTCTGACCGGTTACCGAGAGCATGACTGAGCCTAGTCCTGCTTTGCGCACCCAGTTGCTTGGCAGATTATATGACAAGGCTATTTCACGGAAAGACAGATAGTTACCGTTGTAGGCAAACATGGAGGATTGACGGCAGTAATTGCGCTTGCCCAACTGGTCGGCCCATACATAAGTAGGATATTGTGCACCGGGATTTTCGGGTGACCAGGTGTCGTGGGTTTCCGCAATGGTGTTATAAGTACCTTGTGCGCAAGACATGATCCACATGGTTTTCCAGTCTACCGCTTTGAAACCAAGCGCATAGTCAAAACGTGCTGATAAAGTAAGGTCTTTCCAGGTGACTGAAGTATTGATACCTCCTGTCCATTTGGGTACAGTGTTGCCCACTTTCACCATGTCGTAATTGTCGATGATGCCGTCACCGTTTACATCCTTCCATTTCACATCACCCGGCTGGATGCGGAGAGAATTCGCTTTCTGATTGGCTGTCAGTTTGTTATATCCTTCCTCACCTCCGTAAAGGGGACGGTTGCTTGAGCCGTTGTTACCACTTGACAAGTCGATCAGTCCTCCTGGTATTTCATCTTCGGAACGATAGATTCCTTCGGCTACGAACATGTACAAATCACCTGGGCGTTGTCCTTCCTGATAACCGCCTACCCATGCTTTTTCATAGCTTCCGTCCTCCAGCTGGCGTCCGGTATATACTTGAAATGCATTTTGACGGTTTCTTTCCAGACCGTTGTCGGGCAATGCCACTACTTTGTTTTTATTTAATGCGCCGTTCCAGTTCAGATTCCATTTCCAGTCTTTGGAGTCGATAACTTTGAATGCCAGTTCGAATTCAAAGCCTTGGTTCTGGAACTTACCGTTGTTGGAGGTAAAGGAAGAAACACCCGAAGTAGACGGGATGGTGATGTTGGCATACTTGTCACTGGTCAGTCGGTTGTAGTAAGTCAAATTGGCATTGATGCGGTTGGCCAGAAAGCCTAGATCCAGACCGATTTCGAAAGTTCTTGACTTCTCCCATTTCAAGTAGGGATTAGGAAGGTTGTTTAACAGGAAGTAAGCGTTGCCGTTGTATTTGCTGCCTGCATAAGCACCTTGTACTGTGTAGTTTCCTACAAAATCTTTGTTTACATTACCATTCAGACCGAAGCTGGCACGCAATTTACCGAATGAGATGATATCGGCCCATTCACTGGCAAATTTTTCTTTGGAGAACACCCATCCGGTAGATACTCCGGGGAAGACACCCCAGCGGTTGTCTTTGGCCAGTTTGGAGTAGCCGTCCCGTCTTAGAACAAAGGACAGCAAGTATTTTGACTGGTAGTCATAATTTACACGACCGAAGAATGACATGATACGCTGGCGGCTGTGTGAGGAGTCTATGCTGCGTTTGCCTTTGTCATCACTGGTATATTCCAAATCGCCGAAAGCGTCACTGGGAGCTCCCGATCCTGAGGCACTGAAACCTTTATAATATGAGTCGTAGTACTCGAAGCCGGCCATGGCATCCAGATAGTGGTCTTTGTTTATTTGATAGTTGTAGTTTAACACTGCATTATAAGTTTGGTCCAATGTGCGTCCGTAGGAAGCCGAGGTGCTGTGTGAGGTTACCCAGTTTCCGGGAGAAGATAAATAATCTTTGTTGAAAGCTTCATATTTTTCTTCTGAATAGAACCAGATGGCGTTCACTTTTAATGAGAGTCCTTTCATGATATCTGCGGTAAAAGATTGGTTCATGGTGAACTTGTCTGTATTGTTGTCACGGACAAACTTGTCAAAATTGATTTGTTGGTTTCCGTCGCTTGAATTGGGTCCCAAAAGCATTTCACCGTCAGCATTATATCCACGGAAAGTGGGAGGTAATGATAAAACGCGTGAGAAGTAGTTGGCTTCTGCGCTTTGGGTAGGAGGAAGATCGTTCCAGGTTGCATCTGCAAAGTTGAAGCTGGAGTTGGAGGTTAACCATGGTTTCAGCTTGTAATCGGCATTGAATGTGAAAGTGATACGTTGGTACTTGTTTCCTACGGCTGTACCTTCACTATGGTTGTATCCCAAACCTGCATAGTAGTTTCCCTTTTCATTTCCTCCGCTTACACTCAGGTTGTAGTCTTGTGAGAAAGATGGGGAATTGATATTGAAATCCGCTATATCTGTATTCTTGAAAATCAGTTGGTCTCCATAAATAGGATCAGTCATGGTTTCCCATCCTTGGTTGAGCAGGAAAGCCAGATCGTCCGAATATTTCATGGTACTCCATATAGCCTGGCTGTTTTCGTTTCCATTCAGCGGGATTGTCTTGTCATCATCTGCCCAATATTTGTTGCCTGTTCCATAAGGAGTGGCACCGGTCAGACCGGTCAGTGAAGACCATCCTTGTACGGCCGATCCGTCCGGATGTTTCATGTCTCCCGTGTAAGCATTCATGTAACCAGTGCGCATCCAGTAAATGTAATCACGCGCATTCATAAAGTTATAAGAGTTGTGGAAGTAGTTCCAGCCTAGTTTGGCCGAAAGCTCTACACGTGTACTTCCCTCTTTGCCTCGTTTGGTAGTGACTAGTACTACACCGTCATTGGCTCGGGCGCCATAGATGGCGGTGGCTCCGGCATCTTTTAATACTTCCATGGATTCAATATCGGCCGGGTTGATGTCACTTAAAGAACCGCGTACTTGGCCGTCTACCAGGATTAAAGGTGAACCTGAACCGTCAAAATTAGTACCTCCTCGAAGTACCAAGGTAGGAGCTGCTCCCGGATTACCGGAAGTCTGGCTGACGGACAGACCTGCCACGGCTCCTGATAAGGCTTGTGCCGGATTGGAATAAAGTCCTTGTTTTAATGTTTCTTCTTTTACCTTGGAAATGGAGTTGGTTACTTTTGTGCGCAACTGTTTGCCGCCATATCCGGTTACAACAACTTCTTGGAGCATTTCTGAGTCTTCTTTCAATGCTATTTTAAAAGTTGACTTTCCCTTTACGCTTAAAGTTTGTGTCTGATAACCGACAAATGATACTCTGATACTGCCATCGTTGGCTACGGAAAGTGTAAAATTACCATCTAAGTCGGTAACTGTACCATTCGTGGTGCCTGTTTCTACAATACTGGCGCCAATAACCGCTTCACCTGTGGCGTCTGTGACCACACCCGTGATTGTTTTCTTTTGTGCCATGGCTCCTATGGAGCATAACAGGCAAAAAAGCATGAATAAGGTTTTCTTCATAGATTTGTTTTTAAAGTTACTGTTTGAAGTTCTACCAGAACTACATTTTTAAATTAAGATTATATCACATCGCAAATATAGGATATTTTTTATTAAATCAACTTTAATTATAAAATTATTTTTTGATATACGACACAAAAAGTACAAAACGGTCAATATTTACGGATAAATAAGCTAAATAAAAGTATATAAAAAGGGATATCTTTTATCTTTTTCCGCCTCAAAGTAGCATAACAGTAGAAATTCAGTAGAAAAATCCTTTTAAAATTCCTTCTTAAATAAAATAAAATACAATACAATCTATTTTCCCTTTATGGACACAGAATAGTTCTGGTAGAACTTATCCTATAAAGGAAATCTCTTTATTTTGTTAAATGAATTTTATTTCAGCCTTTGGAGATGAAATAAATTATTTGGAGAAGTATCCTTGTGCAGATAGTGCAGGGAGTGGTTTGTTTATGGGCACATGGGGACATTTATTCTTTTCATAGTCGATGGTTATACATATATTTATATGGATATGTATGGACTTTGAAATGGCAAGTATAACTAAGGTAGCTGAAAATGTATCTGATAACGAAGAAGCGGAGGTGATATGAACATAGAAGACCATCGTTTAAAAAGGTCAGATGATCTTCTTGAGTGATGAGGCATTAATAAAGTTCTTTATGTACCAACTCTTCAAACAGTAATGCATATTTTGCGACGACTGCTTCGGCGTATTTCTTCCCTTTTCCGGCACTTGCTTTTTTAGGATTGCCTATACCGGTATCTTGCGAAACGTTTTGCCAGTTTCTCGGAATCCATGCCACTTTTTCATTCAGCATTTGCGAAGCGAACTTCTTATAATTTCCATCTCCGGCTTCATCCAGGTTT
Organism: Phocaeicola sp. GP0067; assembly: GCF_031119655.1. NCBI lineage: Bacteria > Pseudomonadati > Bacteroidota > Bacteroidia > Bacteroidales > Bacteroidaceae > Phocaeicola > Phocaeicola sp. GP0067. The sequence continues at coordinate 161,691 of NZ_JAVHZY010000005.1, read as the reverse complement.
ACCAATTCCGGATGATAATGCATCATAACAGAAGTTTCCAATTCATCTGCATGGTCACCCGGTTCATCAAAGTACTCTTTAGCAGGGATAAAGGCAAACCATTCGCTGCTGGCTATCAGGAAGTCGGGATAGTCCAGTGACAAGTCACGTATCATACTTTTGAATGTATTGCCGCCATGTCCGTTGATAATGACCATTTTGCGGTATCCCTGGGCGTATAGAGAGGCAACTAGGTCGCTTAAAATCGCTTTTTGCGTTTCATAGCGATAATGGATGCAGAAATCCAGCTCGCGTTGTCCCGGATTCTGTGAACCGGCAGTGACGTAAGGCATGACCATGCAACGAATACCGTAATGTGTTTTTGCCAGTTTTGCAGCATCTAGTGCGATGTCGTGGCTTAGAATGCAGTCTGTCAGATAAGGCAGGTGCAGATTATGCGGTTCGGTAGCTCCCCAAGGGAGGAGGACCAAATCATATTTCAATGGTTTTACCTTGCCGTAACAGGTTACGGCAAGGTCTAGTTCTTTATCCATTATTTATAAGAATTTTTAAAGATATGCAGGATTTCTTCGTCTGTAATCGGGCGTGGGTCGAGAGTGAACAGTCCTCCCATCGTATCTCTTGCATTTTGCAGGAATTTGGGGAAATCTTCGGATTGGATACCAAATTCGCTCAGTTTGATAGAATGTACTTTACATTCTTTTTGCAGTGTAATCAATGCATCAATGAAATCGGACGGACGGTTGCTCTTTTTCTGGGTCATCATTTCAGCCATTTTCATGTAACGTTTTGTACAGTCATGCCGGAAAGTTTCGAAGTATGCCTCAGACAAGGCAATGAGTCCTGCTCCATGAGGAAGTTGTGGATAATAAGCACTCATGGCATGTTCTAATGAATGTTCGGAAGTGCAGCTTGAAGTGGCTTCCACCATGCCTGCCAAGGTGCTGGCCCAAGCAATTTTGGCACGCGCTTTCAAATTCTTTCCGTCGGCTACGGCTACTGGCAGATATTTGTAGATCAGACGGATGGCTTCTAAGGCGTAAAGATCACTGATGGGTGTTGCACAATTGGCGATAAAACCCTCTGCGGCATGGAAGAATGCATCGAACCCTTGATAGGCGGTGAGGTGCGGGGGAATGGAAACCATCAGTTCCGGGTCTACAATAGATAAGGTAGGGAAGGTCAGCTGGCAACCGAAGCCTATCTTTTCTTGAGCCGTTTCGTGGGTAATCACTGTCCATGGATCCATTTCCGTTCCGGTTCCGGCGGTGGTAGGGATGGCGATAATGGGAAGTGCTTTGGTAACAGGGCGTCCTTTACCACTACCCCCTGATACATAATCCCAGTAGTCACCGTCGTTGCAGGCCATAACAGCTATACTTTTGGCGGAGTCGATGGAACTTCCGCCTCCCAGTCCTACTACAAAGTCGCACTTTTCCTCCCGGCAGATGGCGGCTGCTTCCATGACATGTTCTTTGATGGGGTTGGGAAGGATTTTATCGTAAACCAGTGTTTCTACATTATTCAGTCTTAATTGGGCAAGTACTCTCTCCAAATATCCATATTTTCGCATGGAAGTTCCGGATGAGATGACGACCAGTGCCTTTTTTCCCGGTAATTTTTCACTGGATAATTTCTTGATTTCTCCGCAGCCAAATACTAATTTGGTAGGGATGTATAAACTAAATACAGGATTTGCTTTCATGTTCTTTCGTATTTAAAGTTTCACTGGTAACAAATGTAGGAAAATAATAGTTTGCTTGTTTAAGTAATTTGTTAAATTTTACATACTGCCGGATTGTATTCGTTTTCTTTAATTCAGTTTGAGATAGATACGTTTTTTCGATTATACTCGAAAAAAGAAATAAACAGTGCTTTTTTTTCGATTATACTCGAAAAAAACTATCTTTGTGGGAAAAGATTCGAGTATGGACGATAAATGGAAAGCTTTAGAAAAGTATAACCTTTGGGGTGGAAATACGTATCAATTGGGACTGGAACGGAAATCTTATACCGACAAGATTGGCAATTTTGTGGGGAATAACTTGGTGAAGGTACTTATAGGACAACGTCGTTCGGGCAAAAGTTATATTCTCAGGCAAATTGCTTCAAGTCTTGTCTCGGAACGAGGAGTAAATCCGGCTAATATCCTATATATAAATAAGGAGTATCTGGAATTTGATTTTATTGATGATTATAAAGCATTGGAAAGTCTGTATCGTTTTTATCGGGAAAAGCTTAAACCGCAAGGAAAAGTATATTTGTTTTTCGATGAAATTCAAAATGTGGATGGCTGGGAAAGGTTTGTAAACTCCCATTCGCAAGACTTTGTCGAAGAGAGTGAATTGTTTATCAGCGGTTCTAACTCTAAAATGCTTTCCAGTGAACTTGCCACTCTTTTGTCGGGACGTTATGTAGAATTTCATATATTCCCCTATAGTTATGCTGAATATTTACAGTTGATGCAGCAACCTGCCGGTCGGGCTTCTTATTTGGCCTATTTACAGAAAGGCGGTTTGCCCGAATTGTACAACCTGCCCACTGTCGAGTCAGAAAAACAGTATGTCGCTTCTGTGAAAGATACGATTTTGTTGCGTGATATAGTGAAGCGTAAACCCGTTCGTGATGTAAGGTTATTGGATGATATTTTTATTTATTTGGTGAATAATGCGTCCAATCTGTTTTCCGTTCAGCATATTGTTAATTTCTTTAAATCCAAGAACCGGAAGGTGAGTTATGATACCTTATCTAATTATCTAGGTTATATAGAAGAAGCTTTTCTTGCCTATAAAACAGAACGTTACAATATAAAAGGAAAGGATGTGGTGGCAGGTAATTGCAAGTATTATCTGAATGACTTGTCCTTTAAGAATTTTCTTTATCCGGGCTTTGCTTATGGAGTCGGGTATTTGTTGGAGAATGCAGTATATTTGGAACTTCGTCGTTTAGGCTATATTGTATATACAGGTTCTTTTCGGGATAAAGAAGTTGATTTTGTTGCTATGAAGGACGATAGAGTGATTTATCTTCAAGCAACTTACATGTTGGAAACGGCACAAACCATGGAACGGGAATATGCTCCTTTGCTGACGATAGGTGATAATTATGAAAAATATGTCGTTTCCATGGATGAGGTACAATTCCCTTCCAATGAAGGGGTCAGGCATATACAGGCTTGGAATTTAAAGGAAATATTGTAGGAAATCAGTTTCTCTTTTTAATATACAGTTTTTGGTAAGAGTTATCAAAACTCTGATGATATTGTCTGTAGTCTATTATCCAATGTTGCTCACCGCTCCCCCGGATATGTAGAGCAGGAATAGCACCGAAGAGGAGAGTATAGTGGATATTATTTGCTTATGTGCAGTTGGCGCAAACATACGATTGGCATATCAGTCTGTATATCAGTATTCCGCTTATCTTTGCAGTCGCTATCGGGCTGAGTCTGCTTTCTTATTATTATTTTGAGAAACCGGCCAACCGCTGGGTAAAACGAATTTTAAATAAACAATAATAACTAGTTCATGGAAAAACAATTATCAGAAAAACTGCCACGCGTTGAGGTGGTGGATGCTTTACGGGGATTTGCAGTCATGGCAATTCTTTTAGTGCATAGTTTGGAGCATTTCATCTTTCCGGTTTATCCGGTAGACCAGCCTGCATGGTTGAATATACTGAATGACGGGGTATTCAATGTTACATTTACTTTATTGGCTGGAAAATCGTATGCCATTTTTGCTTTGCTGTTTGGATTTACATTTTATATTCAGTCGGCTAACCAACAGCGTAAAGGAAAAGATTTTGGTTATCGTTTTCTGTGGCGTTTGCTGTTATTGGTAGCTTTTGCTACGCTGAATGCAGCTTTTTTTCCGGCAGGAGATGTGTTGTTGCTGTTCTCGGTAGTGGGAATCGTATTGTTCGTGGTGCGCAAGTGGAGTGACTGTGCCATACTAGTTACGGCTATTTTGTTTTTATTGCAGCCCGTTGAGTGGTATCATTATATAGTAGGTCTGTTTGATCCTTCTCATACTTTGCCCGATTGGGGAGTGGGCGCGATGTATAAAGAAGTGGCGGAATATACCAAAGAGGGGAATTTGTGGGAGTTTTTGGGTAAGAATATGACCTTTGGTCAGAAAGCCAGTCTATATTGGGCTCTGGGAGCAGGGCGTTTTTGGCAGACTGCCGGCTTGTTTTTGATGGGATTATATATCGGACGCAAACAATTGTTTGTTACTTCCGAAAAACATACTCGTTTTTGGGTGAAGGCTCTTATCATTTCCGCTATCTCTTTTGCTCCGCTTTTCCAACTGAAAGAGTTGATTATGGCTAGTGACAGTGAACTCATTCGCCAGACTGCCGGAACTGCTTTTGATATGTGGCAAAAGTTCGCTTTTACATTTGTACTGGTTGCTTCTTTTGTATTGCTTTATCAACGGGATAGGTTCAAGAATTTTGTATCAAATCTTCGTTATTATGGTAGGATGAGTCTGACTAATTATATCACCCAATCTATTGCCGGAGCTATTATTTATTTCCCTTTCGGACTTTATCTGGCTCCGTACTGTGGATATACGTTGAGTTTGTTGGTTGGTTTTGTACTCTTTTTGTTGCAAGTACAGTTCTGCAAGTGGTGGTTGAAAGGACATAAGCAGGGACCGTTAGAGAGTCTTTGGCATAAATGGACCTGGATGTATTCCAAAAAATAAGGAACTCTGGGCAGGAGTTGCATATGCTATACGGAAGAGAGGAAAAGGCAAAAAGTAATTTGTCTTTTCCTCTCTTCCGTATAGGGACTGATTCTTGTTTCCCAAGTTTCCCGAATATCATAAAAAGGATATCAGTTCAGGATTATAATCAATTGTTTTTGCCTTCTATCTGAATTTGAATTGCTTGTCCTGTACGTTGCAGACATTCTATAAAAATAGAAAGATGATTGGTCTTTTGCATCAACTCACATATAATTTCCTTTTCTTCTGTGCACCAAGGTTCATAAGCACGTGGGAAAGTTTCACGTTGTTTATGGATATAAGGTGGAAGGACTGTTTTCTGAATGCCTAACTCTTGGACTTTTTGTTTTATACGGCAAATATCTTCTTCTGTACAATCATTAAAAGATTCTTTTGTAAAGAACCCCGGATATTTTTGGTCAATGTCAAGATTGATTGTAGGCTTAGATAGGGATTGAAAGGTTTTTTCTCTGCTTTCTAGTTCCTTTATCAGATTGTTGATGTACTCATCGGCTTGAACAGATGATACAACTATGGAACATTCGTGGCGGGAGTATTCTTTATGGCGGTTGGCGGATAACCAGTTGAAAGAACCCTCTATAAGTGTATGGTTATCAATGGCCAATGATTTATTGTGGATACCTTTTACTTCAATGAGGGTTGCGCCATTTTCTATTAATATGTTCCGTCCCTCTTCGGCACGGCTGAGCAACTGATTGGTTTTCGTATCATAATCTAGAGACGAATCGGTGTAGACTGTGACATTCACTCCTCGTTGTACCGTGTGGCGTATCAGCGGAACCAACTGGTCGTTTTCTATGGCGTGGATAGATATGAATGGAGATACAATCAGCAGACGGTGTCTTGCTTTTTCAAAAGCTTGGTGCAGAACCTGGATATGCTCTTCTGTGGTGGACAGACGAAGGGTGGGGTGGTAGGTGCACAGCGGAACTTCCTGTTGGTAAATAAAGTTGTTGGAAATCTCGTTGGATGGATCATCGAAAAGCCATTTAGCCATATTTCCTACCGGGGTGTTTTCTTCCGGATGGAAAATATTCATGTTGCCAAAAACAATGAAATGATGCTGAGCGCGCGATATCGCTACATTGAGCATATTGTATTTTCCATCACGCTCCATAAAAAGAGAATGGTCTTCGGGAGAGTTGACTGTTGAAAAAAGAACAATCGGACATTGGGCACCTTGCAGGGAATGTACTGTGCCGATGATCATATCTTTATATTTCTCATTTCCTGATATTTTTTGTATTTGATGCCGTATTTCGGCTTCTTGGGCTTTAAAAGGAGTTACTACGGCTACAATTTCATGAATAGGCTTTTTATAGGTCTTTTCCAGATTATCTTTTTCCAGTTCCAGCCAACAGACAATGGCTTCCGCTTCAGCCCGGTTGAGGCGACTTCCTGTTTTTCCAGGGCTGCTGTAACTGTTGATGTGTACATATCCTTTGGAAGGGAGGGACTTGTATTTTACTTCGTTACCTTTTTTAGGAAGTAACCTGCCGTGGTAAACATAATCATTGCAATAGGCAATAATGGAATCTACGCATCGTCTGTGTTCGGTCAGAAAAGCTCCTTTTTCACCTTTTACTGTAAAATTACAGCTTTTACGTGCCAGTTTCATTATACTTCCGGAAGAAGAAAGGAAACCATTGTTTTCTAAAAAACGGTATTTTTCCGAGGACTGGTTGGAAACAATGCCCAGATTCTTTAAATTAATGAATGAATATTCATCAGAAATGGACCATACAGGCTCTATTTGTTGAATATCACCTACTAAAATCGCTTGCTTGGCCAAACTGAAGGAGGGAACGGCAAGTTCGGGTGAAACTTGTCCGGATTCATCTACAATCAACAGATCTATTCCATTGTATAAAGGAATATCCCATTTTCCGTTCTCCGCATAGGTCATATACTTGGGTAGAGAATGGAAAGTAGAGATGAAAACAGGCATTACGCAAGCCAAACGTTTTAATCTTTGGGTATAGGCTTCTTGTGTGCGCTGCTTGCCTTCATCGCACTTGCTTAACCGGTGAATAAACTCGGCTTCCCGATAATGTATGGCATACCAGAACATTTGATACCGATAGCTGATATCCAGCCTTACTGCCATGTCTTCTGTATAAGGCAAGTTGCCATACTCAGGGTTGGAACTTATTTTTTCGTAACGTTCTTTGAATTCTTCTGTCAAAGTCCACTGTTCTATTACTTTGTCGTAGGAGGGTAATGGCTCATGGAATTTGCGGATAAACTTCTGTAATATATTGTTTTCCTTCCGGTTTCCGTATTCTGTTGTTTCGGCAGCTTGGATACAGAGAATAATCTTTTTTTGGAGGGCTTGCATTTCTTTACGGAGAAATTGTCGGCATTTTGTTTCGTCTTGATAGTTTTTCTTGAAAAAGTTATTGAAGCATTGCAGATAGAATTGTTTGTACTCTTCTTGACGTTCAGGTGTATCGTATGCTGCCGGAAATCCATCCCCTTTGGGGTTGAACATCATTTTGTACTGTTGTTGCAGCTCTTTTTTCCCTGACAGATATAAGCCTAATGTATCCAGTTCGGGTAGCCAGCGGTTGGACAACCGGGGATGTGTTGTGTCATTGGTTGTTTCCGCTTTGAAATCCTTCAGGATATTGGTGATTGCCTGATTATTAGCTGAACTTGCAACTATAATTTCCGGCTCTTCCGGATTGTTTAGAATATTATGAGCAAGTCTGTTTGCGATGACAGTTTGCAGAAAAGTGGTTTTTCCTGTTCCCGGAGGACCGTTGACGACAAAAATATCAGCACATTCCGGTGTTGTGTACATTGCTAGTGTTTCGCGTTGAGATATGGACAAAGGAAAGTCGCTGCTCATTTGTGCCCAGTGTTCTTGGTTGCAATATACTTTCCGGTTAGTTGGAATAGGAAGAGCGTTAGCAGATTTTGTTTGTATTAATAAATTCAACAGGGGATGTGGAGTGGTATTGTCATCTTTTAAGAGTTTGTCATATAGTGTGATTATGGGCTGTGCCATATTGCGCTCGGAGGCTTTTATGATAATGATTTCTGGATTATCATAGTAATTCATTGTGCTGAAAGTTTTGCCGGTTGCTTTCTTGAAAAGCTGCTCGCATGCTTGCCAATAGGCCTCCCATTTTGTTTCTTCAGTGTTAAAATTGGATAGTAGTTGATCTACTTTTGAAAGAGAAGCTATAGTGCGGTCATTGGCTGCATTAGGCTCCAAAAATTTACGAATAAATATTGGGATTCTGTCTGATTCGTTCTCGCATACGGTTAGTTTGCCGTCAGGCAACATGGTGGCAGTAATCAAGAAGGGATATTCCGGTCTTTCTGATTGGGAAGTCCAGCCGTTTTCAAATTCGGGCAAAAGAATACAAGGAGCAATCATCACTTTTTGTTTTTCATTGCTGTCTTCTGCTTTCCAATCAGGGAAAATAACAGGAATACTTTTGAGAGGAATGAATTTAAGTATCTTGTCACCAATGTTTAGGGTGATTCGTGGTCCTTTGAGAGCAATAGCTTTGCGCTCTGCATCTTGAAGACAAGTTTTCCAGTATTTTAGTAAGGTCTGGTCCATTTGTTTTTACGTTTGTGTGATGGAATAATTTACAAATATAAGAAAATAGGTGAAAAGAATACGGTAATTGGAGTAACATTCCTGAATTTATGATTTTTTTACATTAAGAGGGATTGGAGATGTCGGGATAATCATAAGGATAAAAATTCATTTAAAAAAGAAATTGAGTATTAGTGTTTTTATGGTATATTTGAAGAGTGAATTTTAAAATTGGGCTTTTTGCACTATAATTTTAATCGATGAATAATACCATGAAAGAAAGATTGCTCTTCTTGATATGTTTTTTATGCATATCATTTATGTTAAAGGCGGCGGATAAGCCAGTAATTAAAATTAGTACAGAAAATGTAGACCTTATTTACCGGGTTGGTAATAATGGACGTCTATATCAAAGTTATTTGGGAAAGAGGTTGAATCATGCTACAGATATTGCCCACTTGCCGCAGGGCAGCGAAGCATATCTGACTCATGGCATGGAAGATTATTTTGAACCGGCTATTCATATAGTGCATAATGACGGCAATCCTTCTACTTTGTTAAAATATGTATCTCATACTCGGAATCAAGTGTCGCCGGGGGTAGATGAAGTAGTGATTACTATGCAGGATGATAAATATCCTGTAACTGTAAAACTTCATTATGTGGCTTACCAGAAAGAAAATCTAATAAAGACTTTCACTGAAATCAGTCATCGGGAAAAGAAACCTGTGCAGCTTCATAAGTATGCGTCTTCCATGTTGCACTTGAATCGTGCCAACTATTTCCTGACTGAATTCTCGGGAGACTGGGCCAGTGAGGCGCATGTGAAGGAACAGCCTTTGGAATTTGGTAAAAAAACGATTGATACCAAGTTGGGAGCACGTGCCAATATGTTCTGCTCTCCTTTCTTCCAACTTGCATTGGACGGAAAGTCAGAAGAGAACCAAGGTGAAGTGTTGGTCGGAACATTAGGATGGACAGGTAATTTCAGTTTTGTATTCGAAGTAGATAATAAGAACGAACTGCGTGTTATTTCGGGTATTAATCCGTATGCTTCGGAATATAGTCTGAAACCGAATGAAATCTTCCGTACTCCCGATTTTTATTTTACTTACAGTTTTACAGGTAAAGGACAGGCTAGCCGTAATTTCCATGATTGGGCCCGTAAGTATCAGGTAAAGGATGGGAACCAGACTCGTATGACTTTGTTGAATAATTGGGAAGCCACCTATTTTGATTTTGATGAAGCGAAATTGGTGAAGTTGATGGATGATGCAGTAGAACTGGGTGTGGATATGTTTTTGTTGGATGATGGTTGGTTTGCCAACAAGTATCCGCGCAGTGGTGATCATCAAGGGTTAGGTGACTGGGATGAAACGGCTGACAAGCTTCCTCATGGCATTGGTTATCTGACGGAAGCCGCTAAGAAAAAAGGTATAAAGTTCGGTATCTGGATTGAACCGGAAATGGTGAATCCTAAGAGTGAGTTGTATGAAAAGCATAAAGACTGGGTGATTCATCTTCCGAACCGTGACGAGTATTATTTCCGTAACCAGTTGGTTCTGGATTTGAGTAATCCGAAAGTACAGGATTATGTGTTCGGAGTTGTGGACAATTTGATGACGAAATATCCTGATATCGCTTTCTTCAAATGGGATTGCAATAGCCCTATTACAAATATTTACTCTGTTTATTTGAAAGACAAGCAGTCACATTTATATATTGATTATGTGCGTGGCTTATATAATGTATTGGAACGTGTGAAAGCAAAATATCCTGATCTGCCGATGATGCTTTGTTCCGGTGGCGGTGGGCGTTCGGATTATGAGGCTTTGAGCTATTTTACAGAATTCTGGCCTAGTGATAATACCGATCCTATTGAACGTTTATTTATTCAGTGGGGATTTTCACAGGTGTTCCCAGCCAAGACAATGTGCGCTCATGTTACCACATGGAATAAGAATAGCAGTGTGAAATTCCGTACGGATGTGGCTATGATGTGCAAACTCGGTTTTGATATAAAATTAGCGGATATGAGTAAGGATGATGAAACTTATTGCCGTACTGCTGTACAGAATTATAACCGTTTGAAACCGGTCGTTCTGGAAGGCGATATGTACCGTTTGGTATCTCCTTATGGCAGTAATCATACCTCTACTATGTATGTGGGCAAAGATAAGGATAAAGCAGTTGTATTTGCTTTCGATATTCATCCCCGTTATGCGGAAAAAACATTGCCGGTGCGTTTGCAGGGGCTTGATGCAGACAAAATGTATCGTGTGAAAGAAATCAACTTGATGCCCGGAGCCAATTCTTCTTTATCAGGCAATGGTGAGGTTTTCTCTGGAGAATTCTTGATGAATGTAGGATTGAATCTATTTACTACACAGCAACTCAACAGTCGTGTAGTTGAAGTAGTAGCTGAATGATTAGGGATTGATTGTATATAATTTAGTGTATTGCCTTCATTATTTGTTTTTATGAATGATGAAGGCAATTTTCTTTTCTATAGATGAATGATACTTGATCGGTTTGATTATGAATCATAGAAGATGCCGTGACACATGATAGATCTTCAGGTGTCATCGTTATATATGTTACACTTGTAAGATATATAATCTTTCGGGTTTAGGTTCTATATCAGAGCGGACTGTTACTTGTTAAGAAAAAACATTCATAGCCTCCGGAGGTTGGAACAGGGGACTAACAAGTTTGTTCAAGTAGGGCTGTTGCAGGGGGGCGGGTTTTATATCTTGGGGGAAGTGTATATTTATATATAGGCTCCTTCACATCCAATTTCCCTTCCGTACCAGAATATTTTTTACTCTGAAGACAGATCTGACCTTCTGAATCACATTAACCTGCGCACATCTACAATAATCAACTTTTTCTTGAACAGTCTGTCGTATCTTCGTGTTCATAAATAAAATGAAAAAGGAAAATACTGAAGTTTTAACTCTGGATCATGGTAGCCCGCTTTTTACCGTTATTGGACGATGATTAACGAATGTAGCCGTACCGATAAAGAATTCCTCGTAAATAGGACGGAAACCAAAGCATATGAGATGGGTTTGTTTCTTTCGACGAAATCAAAGGCCGGTCACGATTGCGTTCCATCATGGTAATGATATTCTTTGTATATACTTTGTTTATAGATGTTGAATTGATGTCTTTATGTGTGATATATTTTAGAAATCACCGTGTAATTTAGTTTCTATTTACTTGCAAAAGTCAAGGACTTTTGCGAATATTGCATATATTATGTATAATTTATAAAATATTTTTTATCACACCAACAGGCTAGTATAATATAATGGAACAAGTTTCAGATTTATCATTATTCAATGAACTTTTTACAATATACAAAGGTCGTTTCGTCCGGTTCGCACAAACCTTTACCCGTGATGCTACTATAGCTGAAGACATTGTGATAGATTCCCTTATTTACTATTGGGAACATAGAACCGAACTTAATAAAGAGTCTAATATACCTGCATATGTGCTTACGGTTATCAAACATAAATGTTTGAATTATCTTCAACACAAAACAGTTATTAAAGAAGTATCTGAACAATTGTACGAACATGCCCAATGGGAACTGAATACCCGTATTGCCACCTTGGAAGCTTGTGAACCTTATGAAATTTTTGCGGCTGAAGCACAAAAAATAGTCAATGACACTTTGGATCTTCTGCCAGAACGTACCCGAGAAATTTTTATAATGAGCCGTATTCAGAACCTTCCGCATAAAGAAATTGCCGAAAAGCTGAATATCAGCTATAAATCGGTAGAATTTCATATCACAAAAGCTTTAAGAGAACTACGGATACAACTAAAAGATTATCTACCTTTTTTTATTTATTTCCTTTTAAAATAAAAAAAACACCTTTTTTCATTAGGGATATGAAAGCATCACTTGCTTATATGTATAGTAAGAAGATAAATAAATTTATATTATCTTTTATTATACAATATAACAGAGTATGGATAAAAATTTGTTAATACGTTTTTTTGAAGGTCAGGCTACTACGGACGAAGAGATGAAAGTTCGTAAGTGGATGGAAGCATCAACTGAAAACCGTCGTACTTATTTTAAAGAAAGAAAGATGTATGATATGACATTGCTTCTGAGTAAAGACACGAAAAAAGAAACTGTTTCACAGTCTTCAAAAAAGAAGTTTAAATTTAGGAAATTTATAGAAATTGCAGCAGTTGCAGCGATTACTCTGGTCATCACACTATTTTACAAGAACCAAGAGCGACAAGAATATTGGCTCACTGCTCAAAAAATCAGTGTTCCAGCTGGTCAACGTATCAATTTGGAATTGTCTGATGGAACCAAAGTTTGGCTGAATTCTCGTACTAAAATTGAATATCCTGCAGTTTTCGCAGATAAAGAACGCCGGATTAAACTTGACGGTGAAGCCTACTTTCAGGTTGCTCAAAATATTCATAAACCTTTTATTGTACAAACTCCAAAAGGAAATGTAGAAGTGCTTGGTACCCAATTTAATGTGGAATCTTATTCGGATGACAGTACCTTTGCGACAGCGTTGATGGAAGGGGCTGTAAAGATAACCGCAGGCAATTATCAGTGCCAACTCAAACCTAACCAGATGGCTTATCTTAAAGATGGAGAAATAAAAGTGGCTCCTATTGAAGATTATAATCCTTATCGTTGGCGAGAGGGGATTATCAGTTTCAAGGATGCAACTTTCCCTTATATCATTCATAAATTTGAAAAATACTACGGTGTGGAAATCCGTATAGAAAATAAAGCTGTGATGAATTATCGTTGTACAGGTAAGTTCCGTCATTCTGATGGTGTGCGATATGCTTTACGAGTGCTACAAAAAGATGTGGATTTTCAGTTTGTACGCGATGAAGAAAACCATATTATTTACATAAAATAAATTTGCCTATGAAACAATACTAAGAAAACACATTCCTTTCAATTGAAAAAAAGAGTGCCGACAAGTTTGGCCGCATGTCAGCACTCACTATTAACACAATTCTAATAACTGTATTAATCATTAAAGTGTAACAAAGATATGAATAATATTTCTTTGTGGGAAATTTTATACCCCCAAAAATTACGGACAAATCGAATTTATAAGATTATGAAAATTACCCTGACTCTGGTATTTGTGTCAATTTTCAGTATGTTTGCGGGTAATATACACTCGCAAAACGCACGCATTACATTCACCAAGAACAATGCTACTCTTGAGTCTGTTTTAAATGAAATTGAAAACCAAACAGATTACTTGTTTATTATCAATTCGAATATCGATACTCATCAAAAAGTGTCGGTAAGAGCAGATGACACTCCTGTATCTAAAGTTTTGGACGAACTTTTTCATGATACTGAAATACATTATACTATGGAAGGAAGTCATATAGTCCTTTCAAACAAGCCCCAACCTGCCATTTTGCAACAAACACGTAAAATAACGGGACGTATCTTAGATGAGAATGGTGAACCTTTAATAGGTGTAAGCGTCATGCTTAAAGGTACTTCAAACGGTACTATCACCAATATAGACGGTGATTATACGTTAAGTGGTGATATTACCGATAAATCAGTGCTGGAAGTAACTTATATCGGAATGAAAAAACAAGAAATAACTGTGGGAAACCGTACACGCATCAATATCACCATGACTTCAGATAATGAGATGCTGGATGAAGTGATAGTCGTGGGATACGGTACACAAAAAAAAGTTAATTTGAGTGGTGCTGTAGAAAGTGTAGGAGGAAAAACTTTAGCCAATAGAGCAACCAATAGCATAGGAACGATGTTACAGGGTATCGTACCTAACCTTAATATAAGTATTGGTGATGGCCAAGCTAATTCTGTTCCAACCTTCAATATTCGAGGTGAGACTTCTATTAATGGTGGTTCTCCTTTAATTGTGATTGATGGTATTCCAACCGAAACTGCATTCTTTAGCCGAATGAACAGCTCGGATATAGAAAGTATATCTGTTCTTAAGGATGCATCATCAGCGGCTATCTATGGTGCAAAAGCCGCTTATGGGGTTATTTTAGTAACTACTAAAAAAGGAGAAAAAGGGGAAAAGATCAATGTTGATTTTGACAACTCCATTACAGTGCGTAAATTGGGGCGCATGCCTAAAATCGTAAAAGATCCTTATATACAGGCTAGCTATAAAAAAATTATGGGTAAGCCTTGGTACGATCTTTATTCAGACGAGGATTTAAAATACATTGAAAAGATGAAAGAAGACCCAACCTTACCTAATGTGATTCCAAGTTTCAGTAATCCAGAATATTATACCTATTTAGGGAATACAGACTGGTTTTCGGAAATATATGATAACACAGGTATAACTCACTCTCATAATTTAAGTTTGTCAGGCGCTTCCGAAAAGGCTTCTTATTATATAGGTATGGAATATATGCAGGAAAGAGGGCTCTTAAAAATTAATAAGGACATTATGGATCGTTATAATTTCCGCTCAAAAGTAGATTTCAAAGTAGCCGATTGGTTGACTTTTGGCAATAATACGTCTGCTCTGTACTATACATACAAGCGACCTAGTTCCTTCTATTCATGGTTATTTAATAGGATTAATGATACCAATACTTTAATGACCGTGAAGAATCCTGATGGGTCATGGACAAAAGAAGGAGCAGAATTGATTGGATCACTTTCTGAAGGAGAAGCCCAAACGACGGAACTCAGTCTGCAATCGCAATTTACTATGACACTGGCTTTGATTAAGAATGTATTATCTATCAAAGCCGATGCAACGGCCCGATTGGGAAATAGAGAAACAGAACAATGGGATAGTGATATGAACATACCTTATAAACAGGGGCCTAATCTTGCCGATGAATATTTAGGTTGGGTAGATATGGCTCAACTTGCCAAGGAAAGAGATTACTATACTAGTGTAAATGCTTATATAGACTTTACTAAGTCATTTGGTAAACACCAGGTAAGTGCATTGGCTGGATTTAATCAAGAATATAACTCACACCGATATATGCGAGGTGAGCGTGAAGAATTAATTAGTTCATCATTACCCAGCGTAGAATTAGCTACCGGAAGTGCACGTGTGCGCGAGGATAATTATGAATGGGCCACGCGTGGTGGTTTTTTCCGTCTGAATTATATTTATAACAATAAATATATTTTTGAAGCAAATGGACGTTATGATGGGTCTTCTCGCTTCCCCAAAAATGATCGTTTCGGTTTCTTTCCTTCTATATCAGCTGCTTGGATTATTTCACAAGAGAAATTTATGCATGCCACCCAAAATTGGTTGAATTACGCGAAATTGAGAATTTCGTATGGAGCTCTAGGCAATCAGGATGTAAGCTACTATGAATATATTGCAAGTATGGGATCTAGCGAACAACAATTGTTGATTAATGGTATAAAACCTATGGGCGTTACCCCCAGTGGCCTAGTTTCAAATTCGTTGACTTGGGAAAAAGTATATACCAAAAACATAGGATTGGATTTGAATTTCTTTAATAACCGGCTTACCTTTTCGGGAGATATATATCGCAGAGATACGAAAGATATGCTTACGAAAGGTAAGACTCTTCCTAGTGTGTTGGGAGCTTTAGAGCCACGCATTAATGCGGCAGATATGAAAACTGAAGGTTGGGAAATATCCTTGGGATGGAGAGACTTGTTTAATTTGGGGAATAAGCCTTTTAGCTATAATGTCAAATTTATCCTGTCAGACAATCGTTCTTTTATTACTCGGTTTGATAATCCTACTGGTAATTTGGACGATTGGTATGAAGGCTGTGAGATAGGAGAAATATGGGGATTAGTGACAGAAGGATTTTTCAAAGATCAAGCAGATATTGATAACCATGCTGATCAATGGGATGTAACTTCCTATCCTGGTGACCGTCCTATTGAACCGGGAGATTTGAAATATAAGGACTTGGATAACAATGGAAAGATTAACAATGGTTCTTGGACTGTAAATGATCCTGGTGACTATAAAGTAATTGGTAACAATGCGTCACGATATAATTATGGTGCTGATTTTACAGCCGAATGGAATGGACTTGATTTCCGTGTTCTGTTGCAAGGAGTAGGCAAAAAGGATTGGTATCCGGAAAGTCATTATTTCTTTGGCATATATAGAGCTCCTTGGGGAAATGTGCTTGAAAATAATTTAGACCATTGGACTCCAGAAAATACTGATGCTTATTTCCCAAGATTAAAATCTTATATTGCAGAAGGTGGAAAGGACTTGGCAATTAATCAGACGCGATATTTGCAAAATGCAGCCTATCTCCGCATAAAGAATATCACTATCGGTTATACATTACCTAAAAAGTTTACGATGAAAGCTAAATTAGAACGAGTAAGATTATATCTTACAGGCGATAATATTTTTGAGTTTACCAAGCTTTCAAAGAATTATGACCCTGAAATATTAGGAACCAGCCATCCTATGCAACGATTGTTCACCTTTGGATTAAACTTATCATTCTAAAAATACTAATTATGAAAATAAAAAAAATAGCATATATTTTATGTGGACTATTACTGGTCAGTTGTAATGATTCCTTTCTGGAAAGGTATCCTGATACCGATTTGTCGGATAAAACATACTTTACTTCCGAAAAAGATTTGGAACTTTATACTAATACTTTCTATAATGAGTTAATCTATTATTATCACGATTACGCGACAGACAATGCTTCTATCTATTCTGAACCTACAGAAATAGTCAACATGATGCATGGAGGAATCACCGAACAGTCAGTAGGAGGTTGGGATAATTGGGGTACTTTGAGAAAGTATAATATTCTTCTGGAGAATGTCCATAAGACAAAAGGATCACCTACGGTCATCAATCACTATATTGGAATTACACGTTTGATGCGTGCTCAGTGGTATTATGAGATGATAAAACGTTTCAATGAAGTACCCTGGTATTCCACTTCACTTAAAGATACGAGTACAGATCTTCTTTACAAAGGGAAAGACAGTCGTGAGTTAGTTGTCGATTCTATCTTTAAAGATTTGGAATTTGCGGTCAACCATATCTCGGCAGATATGAAGAATAGAAGTGTCATCAATAAATGGTATGCTTATGGCATGATGGCTCGTATAGCGCTGCATGAAGCCTCTTTCCGTAAATATCATGATGAATTGGGGTTACAGGTCAGTGCCGAACATTTCTATAAGATAGCTATAAACGCTTGTGAAAAAATAATGGAAACCCATTTGTTTTCTATTGATAAAAGAGGAGGAATAGATAATGCTTATGAAAATCTGTTCATAAGTAATAATTTAGGAGATAGTCCGGAAATTCTCTTGTTTAAGGATTTTGATGACAAGCAAAACATTAAACATGATGCAGCAAGAAGAGTTTTCAGTTATGTGAGCAGTTTAAGCCGTAGCTTAATGGAAAATTATGAATACATCAAAAATGGTAAAGCTATTCCATTCACCTCAGTTCCTGATTATGATAAGATGTCTATGCCCGAGACGTTCA
The DNA here is from genome assembly GCF_031119655.1 of Phocaeicola sp. GP0067. NCBI lineage: Bacteria > Pseudomonadati > Bacteroidota > Bacteroidia > Bacteroidales > Bacteroidaceae > Phocaeicola > Phocaeicola sp. GP0067. Next base: position 143,890 of record NZ_JAVHZY010000005.1, on the reverse strand, counting down.
AGAATCGGGATCCCCGTTATAAACAAACTTTTATGTATCCAGGATATATTCGTCCGGGAGAAAACAGGCCTTTTGTTCCTAACTTATACTTAGGAGGATATCCTCAAACTAAATTTGTAGCTCAAACAGCTGACCAAATGGATTGGTTTCGTTCTTACAATGACATCCCGGTAATGCGTTATGCTGAAATTTTATATATTTACGCTGAAGCTAAAGCGGAGTTGGGTATTTTGAAGCAGGCGGATTTGGATGCAACCATCAATGTAGTAAGAGATAGAGTGGGTATGCCTGCCATATTATTAGCTTCTTTGAACTTGAATGCAAATTTGGAAAAACAATATCCTAATGTAACAGGTTCCCAAAAGGAAGTTATTCTCGAAATTCGTCGTGAGCGAAGAATTGAATTTGCTTGCGAATGCTTTAGATATGATGATTTGCTTCGATGGAAATCAGGGAGATTATTTGAAGAGATTCAGCAAGGTGTATATATTGACCAATTTGGACTACACGACTTTACAGGTGACGGAATTCCTGATGTAGGTATTTTTGAAAGTGAAGCAGCTAATACAATACCTGAATCGGAACGAAACAATTATGTATTCTATTATATGAAAGAAAGTTCAGGAGCCCAAACTGCGATTTGTCTGTCAGAAAAAGATCATGGTTACATCATGTCGTCTACTGAAGTAAATTCGAACACACGTAAATTTGAAGAACCTAAATATTATTATTTTCCGATACCAAAGCAACAGCTTATACTAAATGAAAACCTTAGCCAAACTAAATTTTGGTAATTACACAATTATAGGCTGGGGATAGCTCCCTAGCCCTATAATAAAAAATAGAATAATAAATAGAAGATAGATAGTTCATGTCTTCTATAAACCGTATAGCTCATTTCTATATCATGAAAAAATATTTCTTAACTCTAGTCATCCTATGTGTTGTTTCCCTACAGTTGTCTGCGGTGTCTGTTCCACAATGGATTACTGCTTTTGAGAATCAAAATGCGACAAATTCTTGGATATGCTTTCAAAAGGAATTTAATATAAATGCTGTTCCTGCCAAAGCTTTAACTCGTATTGCAGCAGACAGCAAATATTGGCTTTGGATTAACGGCAAACTGGTTGTCTTGGAAGGTGCCGTAAAACGTGGTCCTAATCCCAATGACACCTATTATGATGAAGTGGATATAGCCCCACACCTCAAGCAAGGACATAATCTTATATCTGCGTTAGTATGGTATTTTGGCAAAGAAGGATTTTCATATAATCCCAGTGGTCAAGGCGCTTTCTTGTTCGATTGCCAAACTGCTGAGCTCACCTTGCAGAGTGATGACTCGTGGAAAGCCGCCATGCACCCTGCTTATTATACCCCATTGGCGCCGTATCCTAATTTCCGTTTACCTGAATCAAGTATCGGATTTAATGCAGAACTCGCTATGGACAATTGGGAAAAAGGTGAAAACGCAGCATGCCAATATTGGGCCAAAGCACGTGTGGTTGGAAAGGAAGGCGATGCACCATGGAATAAACTGCATCATCGTATCATTCCGCTTTGGAAAGATTTTGGTTTGAAGAATTACGTCTCACAAACTGTTCACAGCGGTACAATAAATGATACTTTAGTTTGTCAGCTTCCTTACAATGCTCAAATTATGCCTTACATGGAGTTGGAAGCAGAGAAAGCCCATTCAGTCGTTACTATATTTACAAGCCACTATCAAGGAGGAAGCGCATATAATGTCAGAGCAGAATATCTGACCAAAAAAGGAAAGCAGTCGTATGAAAATAAAGGTTGGATGAACGGTGAGAAAGTATATTACATTTATCCCAAAGGAATAAACCTTACCAAAGTACAGTTCAGAGAGACAGGATATAACACAGAATTCGAAGGATACTTTCGCTGTAACGATCCTTTCTTGAATAAAATGTGGGAGAAATCACAACGCACACTTTATATTACCATGCGTGATACTTATATGGATTGTCCTGACAGAGAGCGGGCTCAATGGTGGGGTGATGAAGTGAACGAATCAGGAGAAGCCTTCTATGCATTGTCGGTGAGCAGCCATCTGCTCATGAAAAAAGGGATGTATGAACTCATGGGGTGGCAGCGTCCTACAGGAGAAATCTTCGCTCCTATCCCTTCGTCCAACTATCACACTGAACTTCCCGGTCAAATGTTGGCGTCTATCGGTTACTTTGGTTTTTGGAATTATTATTTGAATACAGGAGACCTTAAAACCATTAGAGATCTATATCCCAAAATACAAAAATACTTGGATATTTGGCAGAAGAATAACGATGGTACCATCACCTTCAGAGCCGGAGAATGGACTTGGGGTGATTGGGGAAAAAATATTGATATCAAAGCGCTCTTTAATGCTTGGTACTATATTGCTCTAAAAGGGCAGCAACACATGGCTACCGCTTTGGGAATGAATGCAGAAGCAGATGCTATACTCCAAGAGATGAAAGCACTGAAAAAGGCATTTAACGCCGCATTTTGGAATGGAAAAGCTTACCGTCATCCTGATTATAGGCTAAAGACAGATGACCGGGTACAAGCTTTAGCCATCGTGTCTGGCTTAGCAGATAAAGAAAAATATCCTGCATTGATTAAAGTATTGAAGCAGAATGAACATGCCAGTCCTTATATGGAAAAGTATGTCATAGAAGCTCTTTTTAGAATGGGGGAAAATTATTATGGGATGGAGCGTATGAAACGGCGTTTTGCTGAAATGGTGAACGATTCTGAACACACGACCCTTTATGAAGGATGGGGGATTGGTCCTAATGGATTCCCCGGTGGTACTACCAATCATGCCTGGAGTGGCGGCGGTCTTACTATCCTGTCGCAATATGTGTGCGGTATAACTCCTACGGAAGCCGGATATAAGGCTTATCGTATAGCTCCGCAACCTACAGGAGTGAAAGAGGCTGAAATTTTAGTTCCCACAGTTAAAGGAAACATTAAAGTTTCCTTTAAAGATGATGAAAGGACGTTTCAACTTCAGGTAAATTCACCACAAGGTCCACGTGCTACCATCTGCCTGCCTTTCCAATGCAAAAGCATCACGTTGAATAACAAGCTAATTTGGAAAAACGGGAAAGACATATCACATAAAAGCAGCATAGTCAAATGCATTCATCAAGATAAGGATGAAAGTATCTTTATCACTATGAAAGAAGGTGGAAATTGGACATTCAATATAAACAAATAGTTCGAATATGAAACGATTTTTATTATCAATAATATATTTATACTTGGCAGGTATGCTTGTAGCGCAAACTGCACCTTTAGAAATACTTCCTTATCCCAATGAGGTAAAGGTTCATCCGGGACATTATCCTTTTATGTCCTGTCAGCTTGTTTATCCCAATGCCTTGAAAAATGAAGCCGATTACTTAAAACAACTGTTGTTAGAGGAACATGGACTCATCGTACAACACACCAAGCAGGGAAATATGCAATTGACTTTATCTAAGTGGATTCCCCATCCTGAAGGATATCGTCTTACTGTAAACGAACAAGGTATCCGTATTGAAGGTTCCACACCTCAAGGTGTGTTTTATGGTCTGCAGACTTTCCGTCAGCTTATTACCACTCATCAAGGACAAATAAGAATACCTTATGTAGTCATTGATGATGCTCCGGCTTTTAAATGGCGCTCATTCATGCTTGATGATGGAAGAGCCTTTAAGGGCATGAAAGAGGTAAAACAATTGTTGGATGAAATGGCTATTTTAAAAATGAACACTTTCCATTGGCATCTTACCGAAGACCAGGGATGGCGTATAGAAATAAAGAAATATCCGCTGCTCACAGAAATAGGCGCGCATAGAGATTCTACTCAGCTCAACTGGTATGAAAGCAAAGTGTTCGATGGTAAGCCGTTCGATGGATACTATACACAGCGTGAAATAAAAGAAATTGTTTCCTATGCCCGGAATCTTCACATTACAGTTGTTCCTGAAATAGAGATGCCGGGACATGCTTCAGCCGCCATTGCCGCGTATCCTTGGTTAGGCAGTACAGATGAAAAAATCAAAGTGCCTTGTACCTTTGGAGTCAAAAACAGTGCCTTCAATGTAGCCGATCCACGCACACGTACTTTTTTGAAGGATGTACTCGATGAAGTGATGGAACTGTTTCCTTCGAGAATCATTCACATTGGTGGCGATGAAGTGCGACAAGAGCAATGGAATAACTCATCCGAGGTACGAACATTCATGAAAGAAAAAGGGATAAACTCAGCTGCCGAACTTCAGATGTGGTTCACTAACCATATAGCCTCTTATCTGAAATCGAAAGGAAGAATAATGATGGGTTGGAATGATATAACTGGTGACAAATTGCATGGATACCAAAGTGAAGTTACAATTGAAGCAGGAAACCAGCTTTCAGAGGACGCGGTGGTACAGTTCTGGACTGGCAATCATGACCTTTTACGGAAGGCAGCCAAACGAGGTTATAAGATAGTTAACAGTTATTTTAAATATACTTATCTGAACTTTAACCATGACCGTATAACGCCTGGGTTGGAATATGATTTCGAACCTATCCCTTTGGAAAAAGCATATGCGTTCAATCCAATACCCGAAGGGCTTACCATGCAGGAACAAAAACAGATTATAGGTATAGGGTGTCAGATGTGGGGAGAATGGATACCACAAGTGGAGGATATGTATAGAATGATATATCCATATTGGGCGGCCCATGCCGAAACAGGATGGACAGACAACAAGCGTAAAAACTACAATCGTTTTGTTCGGTCTATGGATTATTTTCTTACTCGTTGGATAGATAAAAATTATATCAACAGCCATAATATTGGGATAAAGCAACATCAATAAAACAATATTTTGAATAAACAATAAATTCAGTATGAAAAAGCAACTATTATTTATACTGCTCTTCCTGCCTGCTTTTTTGACGGCCAAAGAGATAAGATATTTTGTACAACCCGGAGAAATACTTGATTTAAGTGAAAATGCCTTTGAGCGCCATGGAATAAAAGTATCTGAAATAGATTCCGTAAGCATGAGCGGTTCTTTTACCTTTTCTATAAAGGTGCGTAGTCATGCCCGTGAATTAGGTGAAAAAGCCTTGATTACCAATAAAAAGAACAATATACCAAACGAAGCAGGCATTTGGATAGGCACCCAAGACAACGGATCATGGATAGTGCACTTTTGCGATGGGAAAAACACTCCATGGGAATATAGACCTACTGCCTTGCGCCAACCCATAAATGATGATAAGTGGCATACCTTGACAGTGACACATGATGCCGGTAAACAGGAGATGCGCATGTATTACGATCAGTTGAATGTGGCTATTTACTGTACCAACGGAAATGTCAATTTAGCCACCAACAATACACTTAGAATAGGCTCTGTAGATGATGGTCAGTGGAATGCATTCAATGGTTATATCAAAGAATTTACATTTATAAGCCATGTGGAACTACCCAAAATTTCAGTTACGGACACCCAACGTTTGTCACAACTGAAGGTGATGGCTTTCAATATCTTTCATGGTGGTCATGAATTGGGGCAAGAGGTAGGAGTGAATAGGGTCGTAGAGGTTATAAAAGCAGAAAATCCAGATGTGATCGGTATGGTAGAAACCTACGGTTCAGGTGCTATTATTGCAGATGCATTAGGCTACTATTTCTATTTACGTAGTTCCAATTTATCCATCATGAGCCGGTATCCTATCACAGATACCTATGATTTGTATGATTCCTTCAATTGCAGTGCGGCGACATTGCAAATTAGTCCGTCACAACAAATAAATTACATTAACCTTTGGCTGGATTATCGTCCTATCACTAATGACCAAATAAACGCCTGTGAATCCATAGAAAATATCATAGCGGGGGAGTGGAGTAGGAGAGCTGCACAATTGCAAAGTATCTTGAAAGCTTTTCCATCCCAATGGAATACCATGGAAACACCTCTCATAGTTTCCGGTGATTTTAACAGTGATTCGCATCTGGATTGGAAAGATGATACAAAAAACATGAATGGACACAACGGGTATGTTATAGAATGGCCCACCAGCAAGTTGATGGAAAAAGCTCATTTTATTGACTCTTATCGTGAGATTCATCCTGACGTGAAAAAATATCCATGTCTTACATGGTCTACTATGGCGAAGAATGAATTGCAATACCGTATAGATTTTATTTATTATAAAGGGAAGGATATCAAAGCTATCCAATCGGAGATGATAGACAAACATCCTGTTCGCTACCCCTCTGACCATGCGGCTGTAGTGACTACATTTAATCTGAAATAAATATGAAGTATTTTTTAACGCTTATTCAACTATGGGTTGGATTCCTGTCTATATGTGCCAGTTATCCAAAAGCAAATATTTGGATAATTCCTTCTGTAGAATCCCCACAAGTATACAGAAATTACGCTCAAACCTCAAAGGTTCACTTGGAAATGGCTAGAGGTGAAGTAGAACATATTCAATTAGTCTTTCCTAGCAAAGTTAATGAGGAATATCGTTTCACTTTCGACCGATATTTGAAAGGTATTCAAATATCGGCTAGAGAACTTAAAAAAATGAATGGTTATTATGACGCGTTAGTCCCTTTTAAAAATCAGTTGAAATGTACGGATACATTGACTGCTGTATGGATTACTGTACAGTGTCCGTCAAGGGTTCCAGTCGGAAAGTATCATCAGACGATAAAGATAGAAGGAAGTAAACATTTTACGATACAGCTGGATTATAACGTACATCATACTACCATTCCTTTAAAGTCATCTATCCCTATCACTGTTGGAGTTGAGAATCGTTGTATGACTGAATGTCTTAATGATAAAGAAGCCGATAAAGAACGGCAACGATGGGTAGACTTTGTATTAAGCTATAGAATGACTCCTGTATTTGGTACACAGATTACTCCGGAACGTTGGCAATACGAACATTCGTTCTCACCTTGGGCATGGAATGACAAACGAAGCATCCGATTATTAAATGATAGAAGATATAGTTGTTACATGCTTCCGTTTTTTACATTGTCGGAGAATGAACTTGCGTCTTTATTATGTAATATCCAAAAGAAAGGAAAATTAAAAGAATCACTTTTCTATATTTGGGATGAACCTGCCTATATGGAGGATTATGAGCAAATCAAACGAAAAGTCAATATTATTCGGAAATATGCTTCAGATGCTCGGATTTTAACCACATTCTTTTGTGGTCCCCGAAACGGTCCACGTAAAGGAGATTTGTATGCAGTGTTTGACTATTTGAAACATCATATTCATGTTGCTACTATAAGTTTAGCTCCTTGTAAAGGCAATGAAGAAGAAGTGCAACATATACGCTATAAAGTGCCTGAAGGTATAGACTGGTGGAGTTATGTTTGTTGGCAACCAGGTGGAAATGAACCAAACTTTTTATTACAGATGAAGGGGATACAGCAAAGAGCTATCATGTGGCGTACTTGGAAAAACGGTAGCCAAGGTTTTCTCTATTGGAACTGTAATATTTATCACAAACGAAATCCATTTACTTATATCACTGATATGCCACATGGTGATGGTATACTCATTTATCCTGGTGATATCTTGGGATGTAAAGGTCCTATAGCCTCTGCCAGATTAGAGCGTTGGCGTGATGGAGCCGAAGAAATGGAATTATTGCGATTGGTGGAGAAAAACTATTCAAAAGAAAAGGCAGATACCTTATTAAACATAGTTTATAGTTCACCTTTGTCATTTATAGAAAAAGCTCATAATATTCCTTTCTTTAGAAAAGAATTGTTGGACCAACTAGATAAAACAATTCCCATTGATTATAAATTAAGAATCACAGATTTTATCTGACTTTTACTCTATATATGTGAAATAGAATCGTTAATTTATGAGATTGGGTAGATGAACGATTTTGAGGATGCGTCATAATGTAATATTTATGATTCATTCTCTTCTTATAGTGAGAAGGAAGAGATATTTTTTATTTGAAGGATATGAAAAACCATTGCAGCATATATATAAAATAAATCAACTAATTTATACTTGAATTATTGCGAATTAGTTGGCTTTTGTGTATGTTTAGATCTTCCCCGCAAATAAGGTTTGGCTGCCAAAGCGAGGGAAATATTCAAACTAAGATATGGTTAAAATACGAAATATTTTCGAGATCTACCTTACTTTGGGCTTTACAGAATTTGATTTTTTTTTCAAAATATCGCAAGATTTTTGATGAGAGTAAACTTGACAAGGTTCATTCTGTGTTTCCGTTTGAGCGTATAGCAAAAGAAGCGGGTCTGTCAGAGTAGAGTCTAGGTTAGAAGAACATTTTCAGTCTTTTTGCTAGGATTGCTCTTATGGCATTGAACCTACATTGGCTTTTCCGACAGGCAGCTGGTGGCACATCTTAACGGCAACATACTCTATCAGGTCTTCTGTGGAGTCATGGTAAATCCGTCCAGTTCTATAACCAATTACAAGATAGTCAGTGCTATTCGTAATGAAATGATAGAAGCTTATGGGCATTAGGGCGTGACAAATAATCCTTTATAACAAATGTTTAACGAGGATGAATTGACAGTTTATGATAAGACATTTCAAACAATAGGTGTTTTAGATAAAGAAGAACAAAAAAAGATACTGGAATTCTTCTATACATTAGGTGTTATTACGTTTAATCTTTAATTTGATGATTTATGAGTAAGAAAAAAAAGTAAAGAGAAAGTAGTAGAGTATTCCAAATTGGAGCATAAAGTTGCTGCTGTCTGGACACGAGTCTCAACGGGGAAACAAGCGGACAACAACGGTAGTTTAGAGTCGCAAAAAAGAATTTGTGATGAATATGCTGCTAGTAAAGGTATCCGCATAAAAGAATATTTTGGGGATACTAATGAGAGCGCACAGACTGAGGGGAAACTATATCATAATATGATTGAAAAAGTGGCTAAAGATAAGGAAATTAATGTAATATTAGTTGCTTCTTATGACCGTTTTATTCGTACAGGTCCAGAGGGCATAATGACAAAAGCGTATTTAAAAGCAAAAGGTATTTATGTTGTTTCAGCAACGCAAGCAATTGACCCAGATAGTGCAGCTGGCACATTCATGGAAAACATGATTTTTCTTTTTAACCAATTTGGAAATAGTTTGAGAAGAGATAAAGCTGTTGTTAGTATGACTGATTGTCAAAGAAAAGGTAACTGGTATTCCAAACCACCATTAGGGTATGATAAGGTAAAGATTGACAAAGACCATATTCTTACAGTAAATGAAACGGGCAAAATATTGCGTGATGCTTTTATTTGGAAAGCAACAGAGGGGATTGGAGATATAGAAAAAGTTCAGCGGTTAAAGGGGTTGGGGTTATCCAAAATTCTTCATAATCCGTTTTATTGTGGGTATATACAACATAGTTTGTTGGGGGATGAAGTTATAAAAGGTAATCAAGAGATATTAATTGATGAGGCTATGTTTAATAAAGTGAATGGTATATCGAATGCAGGATATGAACACAAAGAAATTACTGAACCATTTCCATTGAAAAGGCATATCATCTGTTCAGACTGTGGCGGCTATTTAACTGGATACACAGTGAAAGCACGTGGACGGGATTATTATAAATGTAATAAGAAAGGGTGTAAAGGTAATCATAGCATAGTACAGAGAAACTGCATCAGAAGTATATCAATCGTTTTAAGAAAGGTTTTTGAAAAATACAAAGTAAAGGTGAAATAAAGAAAGTCCTTTTAAAACGGAAAACAGAGTGTGAAAATCGAATTAATACAGTCAAAGTTCGGTTTGGGAGAAATTAATAGTGAAATATATATGGCTATTATGAGCGAATTAAATTCGAGATTAGCAGAAATCAGACGAGAGCTTGAAGATGCAGGGAAAAATTTATCGAACATGATGAAATATATCAATCAAACGATTGAAATGTTTTGTAAATTAGGTTTGTGGAGTGATACTAATTTTTCTGGTTCAGTTGTAATTCTTGGGGGGATTAACTTTTGCTAATCTATACAAAAAGAACCTCTTATCTACTACTCCACGAAATGAAGCCCTAAATGCTTTAATTTTTGCATTAAAAGCTTCCGCAGCAGCATTTGTTCTTCTGTTTACAAAGTAGTTTAATATCCGTTCGTAATGATTCTCAATGGAATTTGCAACAGTGGTGAATGTATCATATCCAAACTCTTCAATTTCATTATACCAAAGTGCCGGTTTGACACGAGTCACATCTTTATTTGTATACTCTGAAAATATTTTTCCTAATCGCAGGGCGTAAACGAGGGCTTAAAGCATAAAAAAAGCAGTTACATTTTACTGTAACTGCTTTAAAGTGAAAAACTTACTTTGGTGGTGCCACCAGGAATCGAACCGGGGACACAAGGATTTTCAGTCCTTTGCTCTACCAACTGAGCTATGGCACCAAAATGGTTATCGGTAGAGCTTTTCACTTTGTAATAGAACACCTCTCAGAAACTATTGTTTCTTGTTTGCGGTTGCAAAGGTAGGCATATTTTTTGATTCTACAAATTTTTTGCAAATTTTCTATGAAATTCTTTTTGATTTCAAAAAAATGCTTTACCTTTGCACTCGCAAAACAGAAACGGAATGTAGCGCAGTTGGTAGCGCACTACGTTCGGGACGTAGGGGTCGGGCGTTCGAGTCGCCTCATTCCGACATTGTAAAGGATAAGCCACTGAACTTCAGTGGCTTATCTCATTTTTAGCAAATCCGCCGGGACGAAATCGGGACACCCTATTTTATGGGTCAAATTCTATTCTCGGATTATAATGCTAACATCCTACCAGCCGAATATTTTTTGTGAAAGTATATAGGGAGGTAAGAGTTTTTCGTTATCTTTGCTCCCTACATGATAAAACTGATTTTATTTTCCTGTTAACCATTAGGATCATAAGATATACCTTCTTGATGATTTCTTTAAGTAAAAAATGAGAATTAATGAATATGAGAAATTTGTTTTTGACTTTAGCTTTCGGTCTATGTTCCGGCGTATTCGCCCAAAATACGACTGTTTTTGAATCTCCTATTATGGGGTGGAGCTCATGGAATACCTATCGGGTTCATATCAATGACACCTTAATAATAAGGCAAGCGGATGCTATGGTGCAAAAAGGACTGAAAGAAGTGGGCTATTCCTATGTGAATGTAGATGACGGTTTTTTTGGATGGCGGGATGAAAAAGGAGTGATGCAAACACATCCCGAGCGTTTCCCGAACGGATTGAAGGGAGTGGCGGATCATATTCATTCTTTAGGATTGAAAGCCGGTATTTATTCGGATGCGGGAAGCAATACTTGCGGTTCCATCTGGGATAAAGATATGAACGGCATAGGTTCCGGTTTGTATGGACATGAATTTCAGGATGCCACGTTGTATTTTAAAGAGTGGGGATTTGATTTTATCAAGATTGATTATTGCGGAGCCGGTCAGGAATTGAATCTGGAAGAAGAAAAACGATATACCGAAATACGCCAGGCTATAGATAATCTGGGTTGCGGACATGTTTCTATTAATATCTGTCGATGGGCTTTCCCAGGTACTTGGGCTAGAAACCTTGCTCGTTCATGGCGAATCAGTGCGGATATCCGCCCGGAGTGGGGATCAGTAAAATATATCATCGATAAAAATCTTTATCTGTCTGCCTATGCGGGAGAAGGTCATTATAATGATATGGATATGTTGGAGATAGGTCGAGGGCTAAAACCTGAAGAGGAAGAGGTACATTTTGGAATGTGGTGTATCATGAGTTCACCTTTGTTGATAGGATGTGATCTGACAACCATTCCGGAGACGTCATTAAAACTGTTGAAAAATAAAGAACTGATAGCTTTGAACCAAGACCCTTTAGGATTGCAGGCATACGTAGTTCAGCATGAAAATGAAGGGTATGTGTTGGTGAAGGATATAGAACGAAAGCGTGGTAATGTACGTGCGGTTGCTTTATACAATCCTTCGGATACGATTTGTAGCTTTACAGTTCCGATGAATATTTTGGAATTAGGAGGAAAGGTTAAGGCACGCGATCTGGTGAAACACCAGGATTTGCCGGAGATAAAAGGGGGTGTTCTGAATCGAGAATTACCTCCCCATAGTGTGCTGATTTTACGTATGGAGTCCGAGAAGAGATTGGAAGCGACTGTTTATGAAGCGGAATGGGCTTATCTGCCTTGTTTCAATGATTTGGGAAAGACTCCGAAAAGCATCGTATATGCTCCGTTACATGAAGCATCCGGAGGCATGAAGGTAAGTTATCTGGGAGGGCGGAAAGAGAATTTTGCAGAATGGAAAGAGGTGTACAGCGAGCAGGGCGGTGAATATGAAATGACTATCCGCTATGTGCCTAAAGCAGACCGTAAGCTGGAAGTCTGTGTGAATAATGAAAAAAGGATTCTTCTTGATTCGCTGTCGGCGGATGAGACTCAAAAGATAGCTTCGATTACTGTTCCGGTGCATTTGAAAGCAGGGAATAATAAGATACGTATGGGAAGCTCATTTTGCTGGGCTCCAGATATAGACTGTTTTACTTTGAAAAAAGTAAGTGAGTAGGCTGATAAGATCTATCTTCTTGAAGTACCACTTTGATAAAGAGTAAGAATATGAGTGTAACAAATGTCACCCGTGAGGAATTGTGGGCAAAGCAACATTTGTCTTGCAAAAACATGGATTATGCGGTATGGGAACGGGATAAATCCATGCTCCAGAAGTTGTCCAGAATCAATGGCGGCTGTTCTTTCGTGGTGGATGTATATAAAGGATGTTATGCGTATGCTTCTACGGGTTTTGTCGATTGGTTGGGGTATGACAGGCACAAGATAGAAACATTGGAAAAACAGGGTGATTATCTGGAGTCACGTATTCATCCGCATGATCGCTCCCAATTGGAAGACTTGCAAGTCAGGCTGGGGAAGTTCATTTATAACCAGCCTTTTGAACATCGGAATGACTATTGTAATGTGTATAGTTTCCGTATACTCAATGCTCGTGGCAACTATGTGCGTGTAACAAGCAGGCATCAAGTTTTGGAACAGAGCCATGACGGAAAAGCATGGCTCATTATAGGGAATATGAGTATGGCTCCCGGCCAAAAAGAATCAGAACAGGTGGAATGTACTGTGCTGAATCTGAGAAATGGAGAAATGTTTTCACCCGGTGTGATGATAATGAATCCGGCTTTCGGTCTTACCGGACGTGAAATGGAGATATTACGCCTCATCCAACGAGGATTCTTAAGCAAAGAAATTGCCGATAAATTATGTATCAGTATTCATACTGTCCATATTCACCGGCAAAATCTGTTGCGTAAGCTGGGAGTACAAAACTCTTTGGAGGCAATACGCCTAGGACAGGAGTCGGGGCTGTTAAGCTGATGCCCGATTTCATCGGGTCAAGGCATCCATTCTACTACTCCTGTAATAGGATGCTGCTTTCTCCATTCCTTAAATCCGCTATAATCCCGCACCCCATCCCGGATGACTGCCTGATAATACTCCACTCCGATGATTTTCTCGGTTTCCGGTGTTTCATATTTTAATCTTAGAATAGTTTCCCGTATTTCATCGGTCATAATTTCCGAAATGCGTTGGGCTACCTTTTCAAAATAACCGTCATAACGTGAACCTTCCCGGATGTGAATCATATCCATCTGCCAAAGTTCATTTTCTTCATTTTGATACCATGCATGCCATTCGATACAGGCTTCGGCAGTATGCAGCAGATTAGCGCATTCTATTCTTTTGATGGACGGATTCTCAGCTAGTCTGGCCATTGCCTGAAAGCTGTCCGTCAGGTTTAAGGGTGATGAATAAATATGGAAATCAATGTCCCTATGTTTCATCAGCAGCCCTGTTCTGAGTGAACCTACCAGATTAATTTTTGCACCGGCATCTTCCCATATCTGGATGATGTTCGTGTTTTTGATAACTTGCCAGGCTTTTTCCTGATTCTGTTTGGCAATGTCGAAAATATTCATACGCTGTCTTTTATAGTTGGTTTGCAAAAGTAGAGAAAAGCTTTCAAACTGAAGATAGTTATAAATAACTATTTATTGCCGGAATGAATCGGGAGAAAGGGGGTAACAAGGAACTTAGTAATGTTTCCTTTTCAAGTAAATGACAGATTGTATTCCCAACATGATGACAAACAGATATTCGGTTGTCATATATACCGCTAAAGGTGCATGTACACAGTGGCTCAGCCAGTAAAGATAAAGAAGATATACCATAATGGTAACCACTTGGAAGATAAAGGCAATTTTTGTCTTTCCGGTTCCGGTGACGGCACTGATGTAGACATATCCGGGTACTGCGAATATATAATTGAACAGCATGACGATGAAAGGGGGGACAGTGTGTTGCACCAGTGTTTCGTTGTTGGTGTAAAATCCGATAATCCAATAATCACAAAACAATGCGACTCCTACCAGCGGAAAACCGATGGCATATCCCATTTTGATGATTTTGTGGCAGATAGGAAAAACACCTTTTTGTTGTCCGGCTCCTAAAAGATTGCTTACCAAGGAACCGTTGGTGGCTCCTAAAGAACTGACAATCACAAAAAAGAGGGTGGAAACGCTGCGGGTTATGTTGGAAACGGCCAGTTCCATCTTTCCTAAATGTTCGATGGCGATGAAGAACAGGAACCACGGCGCCATACTGATAAAAGAATGCAGCATGCTCCATACGGACAGGTAAAACAGTCTTTTCAATAGCTTTCCATCAAATATCGGTTGCAGTCCATACTTGTTTTTATCAATCTTTCTCCACATATGGATAAGGAGAATGATTAACGATCCCATTTCTGCTAGCGTTGAGGCTATTGCCGATCCTGCTATCCCAAATTTTAAGGTAAATATTAACAGGTAATTGAAAGGGATGTTGATAAGTACGGCTGCTATTGCGGCCCAAGATAAGGACCTGGTCTTTATTATTCCCACAAAGAAAGCCCGGAGTGCCAGAAAGGGAAATGAAAATAAAAGTCCGAAACTGCGCCAGTCCAGATAGTCCGTTACAGCCTGATAGATTTCCGGTGAGGTAATTAATTGTTTCAAGAGGAAGGGGGAAAGGCCCTGTATCAACAAACATAAAGAGAGTGCTAGTCCGGAAAGGAAAAATAGTCCTTGAAAGAAGGTACGTCCTGTTTCTGCATAGTTCTGTTCTCCATTCCTGCGGGCAATCATGACTTGTAGTCCTATGCTGAAACCGAAGCCTAGCATATAAGTTGCCAGATAATATATTCCTGCCAAGGCAGATGCGCCAAGTTCCACTTCACCGACATGGCCCAGAAAGACGGCATCGGTAATGTTGATTAATTGCTCCATTAAAACGCTCATCATTACAGGAAGGTTGATGAGCCATATTTGTTTATATGTATAATTCATTGTTTAACTTAATGTATAACCATGCTTATGCACTTATCGGTTTAGGGATGGTGCACAATCTGTGTGGATTAATAATAAGGGTATAAAACTCTGTAACAAATCTTATTTAAGATCCGTCAAAATAGCCAAATAGTTTGGATTGGTAGTGCTATTCGTTGAATGTAGCTATATACAGAGTTGATGTTTCATTAGTTAAACAATTGTGTTTTGCAGGTTAAATCAAATCTCCTGGTTCGGCATAAATTTTGTATTCGCTCTCTAGTCCCTTGAAATCTTTTCTGAGGAGTACAATTTTAGCTTTGGGGGTAAGCCAAATGTTTAGTGGAATGGCATTCTCCTCTTGAAATGAAAATATAGTGCTGAATTCTTTTCTCAAAGACTCGTCTGAGGTTGCGGTATAATTAGGGAGTGAGAAAAATGAATTTATGTAGTTATACAGTATTTGTTTGCTTTTCATAGATCCCCCTTTTTCATATTTCTCATTTTTGGCATACAGCATAACAGATGGGACACCTTGATGGATATGGGTTTGCGTACTCAGATAATATCCGTCCAGATTATTTGCATAGCCTGTGGTAAAATCGGAGTCGGTTACGTCTTTCCAATTGAAAGCAAGGAAATCTTTTTTATTTGTGATATCAATGGATATTGTATCACTACTATAGATTATTTCATTGTTTTTGTAACCTAGCAGATAAGTCTTGTATGTGCCGGGTGAATAATAAACATGTGCCCATTTGAAAAATGTTGTTTCCACATATCTGGCATAATTTGAATGACTGAATACTTTAAAGCTATTTGGGGAATGAGATGATTTCCACACTATGGAATCATACACTTCGCTTAGACAAGGTGCATCTTTACCAAAATCAAAAGATTGGTAGAATACAATAGGAGCAAATATGTTTTGAGAACTTGTTTCTGCTTCTAATATAATTTTGATCTCTTTATTTTCTGTTTCTTTATTTTGGCTACCATCCATATCGGCCTCTTCTTTGGAGCAAGACAAGACAAAGAAGGTAAGTAGTAAAAAACAGTAGAATATCTTTTTCATGTTTGTTTTTGAGTTGGGTAAATAGCTCTGTTTGTAATGTCGAAAACAAAGCTAGCAAATATATTTGATAATCTCAGCTTTGTATCCTATATTTTATTTTTGACTGATGATTTGATAATCAAAATCGGTAAACAAAGACTTTACAGAGATTCAAGAGGTTCCTGCACATACCTCATATACTCCTCATAGTCTATATACCTTCCACCCATTGACTTTAAGTGTGGGGTTTCAAACTGACAATCAATCAAGGTTCCTCCCAACTCCTGAAATGTTTGTGCCAGATAGATAAGCGCCAGTTTCGATGCATTGGGGACTAGAGAAAACATGCTTTCGCCGAAAAAACACTTTCCCAAAGTGACTCCATAGAGTCCGCCGACCAGACAAGATTCTTCCCATACTTCCACGCTGGTCGCGAAACCTTGCTCATGCAGGCGGATGTAGGCTTTCATGATATCTTTGCCCAACCATGCTCCCGTTTCTTCCATCCGCAGATTGCCGCAGGTTTGAATCACTTCATGGAATGCCTGGTTAAAACTGACTCCATATTGTTCTTTGTTCATAAAAGTACGCATGGAGTGAGAAATGTGAATCTCGTTAGGGAAAATCACAAACCGTTTCAGGGGACACCACCATTGTATCTGTTTTTCACGGAAAGCATACCAAGGGAATATGCCATTGGAATAGGCAAGGAGGAGACGGTCTACGGAGAGGTCGCCGCCCACTGCCAATAGTCCGTCCGGTTCGCCATAGTGAGGGTCGGGAAAAACAAGTTTTTGAGTTAGTTGAAAGACCATATTGTTTTTTATTTATTGGATTCATATAATATCTTCTGTAGGAACTTCTCCGTATCTCTGCCTCTGCGGAGAAGTTGCCGATTCATTTAAAGGTATTACTCTTTGAGTACTTGCAAGCTCAATTCTCCGTTTCCTGCTGTCACTCTTACTTTACCTCCTGTTTTTAATGCTCCGAATAGGATTTCACGCATAAGCAGTGGCTTCAGCTGCGAAGTAATTACCCTGTCCATTTCCCTGGCACCATATTCTTTGGTGAAACCTAGTTTCAGCAGATGCTTATAGGCTTCCGGGCTGAGTTCCATTCCTACATGACGTGCAGACAGTTTGTTTTTCAGTTCGTTGAGTTTTTTGTTCAGGATGAGAGAAGCCATTCCGTAATCCATATCATGGAAGACGACTGTTGCAGACAACCGGTTGATGAATTCAGGTTTGAAAGTTTTCTTAACTTGTTTCAACATTGCCTCTCCGGCAGTAATTTGTCCGCTGAAACCTATAGAGGCTTGGTGCGCGAATTGTGCTCCGGCATTGGAGGTCATGATAAGTATAACATGGCGGCAGTCCGCTTTCCGTCCTTTGTTATCCGTCAGTACGGCATAGTCCATGACTTGCAGCAGGATATTGAATATATCAGGATGCGCTTTTTCTATTTCGTCAAGCAGTAACACACAGTTGGGAGTTTTGCGGATAGCATCTGTCAGCAGTCCGCCGTCTTCATAACCTATATATCCGGCAGGTGAGCCGATGAGTTTGGCCACTGTATGCTTTTCCGTATATTCGCTCATGTCAAAGCGTTGCAGGGCAATACCTAGCTCGGAGGCCAATACTTTGGCTACTTCCGTCTTTCCCACTCCGGTGGGGCCAACGAAGAGAAGGCTGGCCAGTGGTTTGTTTTCGTCCAGTAGCCCGGCTTTGGCCATTTGTACGGCTTCCACTACTTGGCAGACAGCTTCTTCCTGACCGTATATCTTTGCACTGATGCGTTCATACAAGGTTTCTAATGTGGCATTGTCCTCTTCCTTCATGGCGAGTACATCCACTTTACAGATACGTGCCAGTATATCGGTTATCAATGCTTTGTCCACCGTTTGTGTTTCTGTATCTGTGGGGTGGATTTCACGATAAGCCCCGGCTTCGTCCACCAGGTCGATGGCCTTGTCGGGCAAAAAACGGTCGCTGATATACCGTGCGGCAGCTGTGACGGCATATGCTATCACTCCTTCTTCATAAACTACTCCATGGAACGTTTCGTACCTTTCTTTTAATCCTTCTACTATGTGGATAGTTTCTTCGATTCCGGGTTCCTGTATGTCAATCTGTTGGAAACGCCGTACCAATCCTCTGCTACGTGAAAAATAGCGGTTGAATTCTTCGTAAGTAGTGGAACCGATAAACCGGATCTCTCCTCCTTCCAAATAAGGCTTGAGCATATTAGAGGCATCCATCGAACCGTCTCCCGTCCGTCCGGCGCCTATCAGGTTATGTATTTCATCTATATATACAATGGCGTGTCCTTCTTTCCGTATTCCTTCCATAATGGCTTTCAGCCTTTTCTCGAATTCACCCCGATATTGTGTACCGGCCAATAAGTTGCCTAAATCCAGTTCGTAGATACGACAACCTGTGAGGCGTTCGGGAACATTGCCTGCTTCTATACGTGCAGCCAGTCCGTAGACCAGTGCGGTTTTTCCCACTCCCGGTTCACCCACGTGCAGAGGGTTGTTCTTTTCTTTGCGGCAGAGAACTTGAATGGTGCGTTCCAATTCCACATTCCGGCCTATAAGCGGATTCCGGTCTTGCAGACCTTCATTGAGGCAGGTGACGTAGTTGCGCCAAGGTTCGCTTTTCTCTTGCTCAGAGGAAGTTTCCTCTTGAAACTGATTCATGTGCTCGTAATTTGAAATGAGGGAGCTGAGAAACTCCGGCATATCTTCTCCCACTGTTTCTTTTAGCAGATAGCCGGCCCATGAATCTTCCAGTTGAAGCATTCCTTGTACCAGATGAGGAACATCCATTTCTTCTGCGCTTGAATGGCTGATTGTCATATAGGCATATTGCAGCAGCTCGGAGAGTTGACCTGAAATTTCCAACTCATATTCTATTTCTTGAGGAACTCGTTCCACTTTTTTCGACAGATATTCGGAAATGGACTGGGACAGTTCTTCCGGGGTACAAAAACACTCTGCCAATGCTTTTTGAAAAGGAACTTGTTCCAGCAATGCGCTCAATAAGTGTTCGGGCGTGATAAATTCATGCCGATATTGCATCGCTTGGCTCTGCGCAGAAGCGAAAGCGTAGTTCACCGAATCGGTATTTGGTATATCCATATCTTATTCTTGATTTTTTATTCTTCTTCCGGTGTAACCGTGAGTCGGAGAGGGAAACCCTCTTCACGAGCCATACGGGTGGCTTTTTGTACTTTTGACCGGGCGATATCATACGTATAGATGCCTATTACGGCCGATTCACTTTTGTGTACTTGCATCATCAAAGCTTCTGCTTCCATCGTTGATTTGAAAAAAACGGTAGTTAATATCTTTACAACAAATTCCATTGTAGTAAAGTCGTCATTGAAAATAGTAACTTTGAAGCGTCGCGGCTCGCGAAGGTCTATACGTTCTTTTTCTTTATAAGATGATTGTTGTTGTTCCATATTGGTATTTGTCATACGTACTTATGGCACAAAGGTAGGGAAAGTATTGGAAAGGTAGGGTAGGGAAGAGATGAATTTTGTAGACGGATGGTCTGGAGCTGATGTCTTGAATTCCTTTCATGCCTGTCTGTCATTCTTAAAACATCCATATATAATAAGATGTTTCAAGGATGACAGACGTGTATGAAAAATAAAATGTGAAAAAATCCAAGGATAAGAGGTGGAAACTTAGACTTTTCTGTGAACAAACTGGCCGTCAATCCAAATGGTGGCATGGTTTCCCCGGAACTTCAGCAGGATATATTCGGGGTCTTCCGGTCCTTTAGGAAAATGATGGATAAACCAGTCTTGCCATAACTCTTTCTTGGTGCCAGTGTCTGATACAACTTCCACTTCTCCGGTCATGGCCACGCTGTTTCCCTCTTTGTAGAAACATATGCCGGCTTTCGGATTAGAGCGGAAATCCTTTGTCTTTGCCGAACTGTTTCCTGTTGCAAACCAGATGGTTGTTAATCCTTCCGTTTTGATTTTACTCAAGGGAACCGGCCGGGGATACCCTTCTTTATTGATGGAAGTTAGTGTGACTACTTCACATTGTTGAAGCAAAGCTTTTGCTTTTTCTTTAAGTGATTCCATTGTTTCTTTTTAGTTTTTGATACGGTACAAAAGTAAGAAACGCCAGGATGGCTTCGTTGTAAAAAAACGACTTTTATAGTTTCAGATATGTTAATGTGGTTTCTTCCGTAACCGGTAAGGATAAAAAGGAACCGGGTGTATTGCCTGATAAGGCTTTTATTTCCTTACTCAAATGGGCTGTGTCATAGTATCCGGCCTCAATGGCAACAGAGAAGAGTTGATTGGAAGAGGTGGAACGCAGTAAATCCACTGCATTCTTGAATTTGATAATCCGGCTGTATTCCTTAGGGGAATATCCGGTCTGATGTTTGAACTTGCGCTCGAAGTGTCTTTGGCACAAGCATACATTTTCTACTAAAGAACGGATAGGCAGTTGGCCTTTGGAAAGGTTAATGCAATCTACTGCATATGATATCTGTTTTTCTATCTTGTTGTTAGTACATAAGGCTTGGGTGAGAAAAGATTCTATCAGTCTGATTTTGTCCTGTATGTACGGTTGTTCACATAATCTTTCTGCTAGCGAGTCGTTGAAGATACCTCCTGACTCAAAAGTGCTGATTCTTTGATTCCCAAGTTCTTCCAATGGTAATTGCATGAAGCGGAATAAACCGCAAGGCAGAAAACGGATACCAAACATATGGATGCTTTTCGCATAGGTTATTAGGGTGGAGTATCGGCTCATGGGACCTACAAAATAAGAACGGTAGGGTTGCATTATAAGACTTTCTTGTTCCGCTATGTCAGCTACTTCGCCAAGGGTGAAGATAAAATCGGTGCAACCGTCCGGCAATATGTTGATTTTCATCCCATAGTCCGGATTGCCTTTAAATTCCCAGTATTTGTCAATATAGGGGGCTAAAAGCAGGGAAGGCTGGTATTCATTATACATGAAGATTGTTATTCCTTTTTAGCAGCGATAGCTAGTAATACTCCCAGTACCACCCCTAGAATGGCGGCAAATAATACCCGCATGTCCGGAGGAAGCAGGAAAGTGATGGTGTGGGCCGGATACCAGAACAAAGGGATGGTCTTTTTGAATACAAAGCTCCAAAGTACCGCCCAATTCAATCCGGTGAAAATACGTGTCATGGGAATAGGGGTGGAAAGCGCTTTGATAGAGCCGCCACAATTCCCGATATGAGTGTCTGTTATTTTATGTAATGTCATGAATACAGGAGCGAATATAGAGTTCATTGTAACGGAAATAGCCAGTGCAACCAGAAATTTGGCAAGACAGAAATCCCCGTTCATCAATGTGGAGGCATATTCCAGACCCATATATTCCAAGAAAATGGGAGTGCCTTTTGAAAAAATAATCATAGCCATATTGATACCCATACCCAGTACCCCCCAGATTACCATGCGTGGGATAATACCGAAGGTCTTGTTGTGATACACTCCTGTGCTGATGCGAAGCCCAAGCATTTCTCCCAAAGTAGCTAGAATGGCGAACTTCACAAAACTCATGACCATACCATGGATTGCATTGAAAGATTTGTACCATTCATAAATGGTATCGCTAATAAAAAAGGGTAGAAACAATGCTATTACAAACAAAAAGAACAGAATATCACTCTTTTTCATAGATAGAAATGTGTTTTTCATTAATATTTGCGACAAACATACGAAAAAAATCTAAGTTCCTAACCAAACAATAATTTAAATTCGACGGCTCTTTATTTGTTATCTAGCTATAATCTTTTATCTTTGTTTCCCGTCATGGAATAAAATAAAAAGGTTATTATGAAAACAAAAGGATGGATTTTAACTGTAATTTGTAGTATGTTGTTATTGGTGGCGGGTATCACTTTTGCATCAATGGTGCTTGTCGGGCAACCGGCTTTGGCAAACGAATCATTGTGGTGGTGGATCTTGATAAATCTTGGTGTGATGGTTTTATTATTCGGGTATGGCGTGAAACGGGGAATCCAGATATTGCGTATCTTCAGCATACCGAAAAGCAAACTGACACGGGAACCAGGTGTCGTGGTTTGTGATTATAATATCAGCCTGAAAAAGTATGCTTTGTATAAATTGTGGGACATCCGTCATTTCAGTTTCTCTTTGTTGTTCATCATTTATATTTGTATTGCACTGTGTACAGGGCACTATATTGTTCCCGAAGAGCAAAGCCTGTTCAGTCCGCTGCTGATTTGGTTCTTGTGTCTTATTTATATCTTGATTATGCTGCCTGTCAGACTAAATAAGATTTATAAGCGGAGTATTGCGGGGCAGACTTGGGTGGAAATAACTCCGGAAGGGCTGACATATGATAAGGCGGAACTGAAACAGACATTCCCTTGGGAGGAGATAGCAGGTATAGCTCTTTATAAGACTTATTGCTTTCTGTATGATAAAAGAGGCGGTGAATTTTTGATTGTAACTTCGGATGAAAAGGTGAAAGAATCCCTTCTTTACTATTTAAATACGAAAAAATAATGAATTAAAGCTAAGTGTTTTTTATAATAAGGTTGTTCATATTATTATAATGTGTATTTTTGTAACAAAGTAATAATGAAAAACCTCTTAAGTATGAAAACACCTGTTCTCGCGCTATTCATTTCTTTAGTGGCATTTGGAGCCTGTGTGTCCAATAAACAAACCCAGCCGTCAACCGATTATACCCAATTGGTGAATCCGTTTATCGGAACCGATTTTACCGGCAATACTTATCCGGGAGCGCAAGCGCCTTTCGGAATGGTACAACTTAGTCCGGATAACGGTTTGCCCGGATGGGACCGTATTTCCGGTTATTTTTATCCGGACAGTACGATTGCCGGATTCAGTCATACCCATTTGTCGGGAACGGGAGCCGGAGACTTGTATGATATCTCTTTCATGCCTGTAACTTTGCCTTATCAGGAAGCGGAAGCTCCTTTAGGCATCTATTCCAAATTCTCTCATGCGGATGAAGAGGCTTCAGCTGGTTATTATCGCGTGTTGCTGAAAGATTATGATATCAATGTGGAGTTAACTGCTACAGAGCGTTGCGGTATACAGCGTTATACGTTTCCTGAAGGAGAGTCGGCTGTCTTTCTGAATCTGAAGAAAGCGATGAATTGGGACTTTACCAATGATTCTTATATTGAGATAATTGACTCATGCACCATTCAGGGATATCGTTTTTCCGAAGGATGGGCAAGAGACCAGCATGTGTATTTCCGCACTCGTTTCTCCAAACCGTTTGCCTCGGTAGAGATGGATACTACTGCCATTGCTTTGAAAGGTAAACGTGTAGGTACGGCTTATATCGCCCGCTTTAATTTTGATACGGAAAAAGGAGAGCAGATTGTTCTGAGTACTGCTCTTTCGGGAGTAAGCATGGAAGGTGCTGCTAAAAATATGGCGGCTGAAGCACCTCACAATGATTTCGATAAATATTTGGCTGAAACTAAAGATAATTGGAACCGTCAGTTGGGAAAAATAGAGGTAACAGGTGATAACAAGGACGATAAGGTTAATTTTTATACAGCATTGTATCATACAATGATTGCCCCGACTATTTACAGTGATGTGGACGGGGCTTATTATGGTCCCGATAAGAAAATTCATCAGACGGATGGTTGGGTGAATTATGGAACCTTTTCATTGTGGGATACTTATCGTGCCGCACATCCGTTATTTACTTATACGGAACCTCAGCGTGTCAATGATATGGTGAAATCATTCATTGCTTTTTATGAACAGAACGGACGTTTGCCGGTATGGAATTTTTGGGGAAGTGAAACGGATATGATGATTGGCTACCACGCTGTACCTGTTATTGTCGATGCTTATTTGAAAGGTATTGGTGATTTTGATGCAGAGAAGGCATTGGAGGCTTGTGTGGCTACTGCTAACTTGGATGATTATCGCGGCATTGGTTTGTATAAAAAATTAGGATATATACCTTATAATATAAAGGATGAATATAATGCGGAAAATTGGTCGCTTTCCAAAACATTAGAATATGCTTTTGATGATTATTGCATAGCCGAAATGGCCCGGAAGATGGGGAGGACTCAATTAGCGGACGAATTCTACAAGCGTTCTCAGAATTATCGCAATGTGTTCAATCCGGCGTCAAGCTTCATGCAGCCGATAGATGATAAAGGAGTATTCCAACCTAATTTCAGCCCGGATGACTACACTGCCCATATTTGTGAAAGTAACGGTTGGCAGTACTTTTGGTCTGTACAGCAGGATATTAAGGGGCTAATTGCCTTGACTGGTGGTAAGGATCGTTTTACGGAAAAGTTGGATAGTATGTTTACTTATATCCCGGCTGGTAATGCAGATTTGCCTCTTTTCAGTACAGGTATGATTGGCCAGTATGCTCATGGTAATGAGCCTAGCCATCATGTGATTTATTTGTATAATAAGGTACGTCAGCCTTGGAAAACTCAGAAGTATGCGGCGCAGGTCATGCATGACCTTTATTTCAATGCACCTGCCGGACTGTGTGGAAATGAGGATTGTGGACAGATGTCTGCCTGGTATGTATTCAGTGCTATGGGATTTTATCCTGTCAATCCGGTAAGTGGTGAATATGAGATTGGTACGCCGTTGTTCCCCGAGATACAGATGCATCTGGATAATGGAAAAACGTTCACAGTACTGGCCCCTGGAGTAAGTCGTGAAAATATCTATATCCAGTCGGTGAAAGTAAATGGGCAACCATACGATAAGAGCTATATCACACACCGGCAAATAATGGATGGTGCTACTGTAGAATTTGAAATGGGTCCGGAACCGGGAAATATTTGGTATAGATAGATAATAATTGGTTCAACTTATTAAGAATTGTAATTGTACAGGAGGTGAGTTAAAAGTAATATTTGTTATCGTTTTGCTGTAGAGGCGGTTTGAATCTGCCTGAAAATTGTATGATGAGCGGAAGCTTTCTGCCCCTACAGTGGATGATTGGATCGTTATTTGGAACATTGGCTCTCTCCTTCATACAAAGGTGAATTATATAATATGAACGAGGAACTTGATGACACCTATAAGGCCGTCTTTCGTCAATGCTATCCTAAGCTGTTGTTCTATGCGACACGGCTGGTCGGTACCGAAGAAGCCGAAGATGTAGTGCAGGATGTTTTTGTGGAGTTGTGGAGGCGGAGAGATTCAGTCGTCATAGGAGAGCAGATTTTAGCTTTCCTTTATCGTTCTGTATATACCAAGGCTATAAATTTATTGAAGCATCAGGTTATAGAGAATAACTACAGTGCGGCAATGATAGAAATCTATGAACGAAAATTGCAATATTACCAGCCGGATCATGCCGAAGTCATTAAAAAGATAGAGAATCAGGAATTGCGTCAGGAAATTTTTGGAGCGATTAATGAATTGCCGGATAAATGTAAGGAGGTGTTTAAACTGAGCTATCTTCATGATATGAAAAACAAGGAAATCGCTGATACTCTTGGCATTTCTTTACGTACCGTAGAGGCACATATGTATAAGGCCTTGAAATTTTTGCGCGAACGTCTCAGCCATTTATTATTGTCATTGATTATATTTTCAGCAAAACTGCTAAGTGTTTTTACAAGTTGAATTGTTTACTATATGAATAGGGAAAAAGATGAGTAAACTTAACGAAGATATTATTATCAGGTATTTGGAAAACCGATGCTCGGAGGAGGATTTTGTTCTTATCAATGAATGGATGAAAGAATCTGATGAGAATGCCGGAGAGCTGTTCCGTATGGAGGAGATTTATCAGTTAGGTAAATTCCCCTTTGAGGAGGAGAATCTGGTAGCGAGGGCAGAGCGCAGGTTGGGTAGAAGATTGGAACAGGAAAATCAGAAGAAACAAGAGGTGTTCAAGCTTAGAAGTGTGTTGCGTTATGCAGCTGCTATAGTGGGCGTGATGGTGCTGGCTGCGGGATTAGCCTATTGGTTCCGGAATAAAGCGGAGGAATTGGTGGTAGCATCGGCTGCTCATGGACAAGTGCGTGAGATGTTGTTGCCTGACGGGACAAAAGTATGGTTGAACCAGTCGTCTGTTTTAAAATATCCGCGTGCTTTTGAAGGAAAGGAACGTCATGTATATCTGGATGGAGAAGCTTATTTTGAAGTAGCACGTAATCATGAGAAACCTTTCATGGTAAAAAGCCCGGCAATGGATGTCAGGGTCTTGGGAACCTCTTTCAATATAAAATGTCGTCCGGATAACAGTTTTGCGGAAACAACCTTGATAGAGGGTGAAGTTGAGGTAAAAGATAAATCGGACAAAGGAAGAATTACTTTGTTGCCGGGACAAAAAGCCGTTTTAAACAGGGTAACAGGGCGGATGCAAGTAAAACAGGTCGATCCCAAGATGGAGATAGTCTGGCATAATGACTTGATTCCATTTGAAAAGTCATCTATTTTCCAGATTGCGGCAGCATTGGAACGGTTCTATGGAGTGAAGATAATCCTTTCACCGGATGTAGACAGTACTAATACTTATTCAGGTGTACTGAAAAAGAAAGATAATATAGAGTCTGTGCTGAATTCTTTGCGTAACTCTATTCCTTTCAATTATAAGAAAGTAGATGATAACAATATATTTATCTCATCGGAAACAAAATAATTTTTAAATAAAGATCTATGAAAATCAACATGCTCTTAAGCGGCTGTCTTCTAGGGTTATTGTGTTTCACTGCATGTGATTCTGAGGGCAATGAAATGAATGATTACACCCATTATGTCAATCCTTTTATTGGTACAGGAGGCCATGGGCATACTCATCCGGGTGCTATGGTTCCTCATGGCATGATACAGCCGGGGCCGGATACTCGTATTGACGGTTGGGATTCCTGTTCCGGATATTATTATGAAGATACTACGATCAATGGTTTTGCCCATACACGTCTTAGTGGTACAGGGTGTGCGGATTTCGGAGATTTCCTGTTGATGCCGACTGTAGGTGTGCAGCGTACTGATTTCTTGGGAACAGAAAGCCAGAAGCGTCCTTTCGCATCGGCTTTTTCTCATGAAAAGGAATATGCCGAACCGGGATATTATTCTGTTTTTCTGGATACATACGGGGTAAAAGCCGAACTGACTTCGACAGAGCGTGCGGCAATGCATCGGTATACTTTTCCGGAAAGTAAGGAGTCTGGATTTATCTTGGATATGGACTATAATATTCAGCAACAAATCAATCAGGTAATGGAAGTGGAGGCAGTGAATGATACTGTGTTGCGGGGGCGCAAACGCAGTGCCTATTGGGCATACCGGCAGGATCTTTATTTTTATGCCGTATTTTCCAAACCCTTTACGTATACCTTGTACACGGATACTGTTCAGGAAAATGACAAACAGATTCCTGTATGTAAAATGCTTTTGCATTTTGAAACGGCGAAAGATGAACAAGTGCTGGCTAAGTTCTCTATCTCTTCTGTTGATGCGGAAGGTGCTTATAAGAACCTCCAGGCTGAGATGCCCGGTTGGAATTTTGATGGAGTGCGTGCCGATGCTAAGAAGAAATGGAATGAATGCTTGTCGAAGATTGCAGTCAAAACCAATGATGAAGACCAGCGTGCCATTTTCTATACGGCTATGTATCATGCTTTCCTAAGTCCCAATCTGTTTACAGATGTAGACGGGCGTTACTTGGGAATGGATTTGAAAGTGCATACCACCGACATGAAACATCCGGTTTATACCATTTTCTCTTTGTGGGATACTTTCCGTGCGTTACATCCGTTACTGACTATTGTCGATCCTCAGTTGAATACGGAGTTTATCCGTTCATTGATAAAGAAGCATCAGGAAGGTGGTATCTTTCCGAAATGGGACTGTGTGTCCAATTATACCGGGACTATGGTGGGATATCATGCGGCTTCGTTGGTAACCGATTCTTATGTGAAGGGATACCGCGATTTTGATGTGCAGGAAGCTTACAAGGCATGTCTGCGTGCAGCGGAATATGACACTACCGGTATTGTAGCTCCCGATTGGCTGATTCCATATGTTATGCCCAAAGCACGTTATTATAAGAATACTCTTGGCTATATTCCATGTGACCGTGAGAATGAATCGGTGGCGAAAGCATTGGAGTATGCGTATGATGACTGGTGTATCTCCGTGCTGGCAGACAGCTTGGGAGATACTGAAACCAAGGAGAAGTATGCCCGTTTTGCAGATGCTTACGAATTTTATTTTGATCCTGCCACCCGTTTCATGCGTGGATTGGATAGTAAAGGTGAATGGCGTACTCCGTTCAATCCCCGTTCTTCCAATCACCGTAATGATGATTATTGCGAGGGTACTGCATGGCAATGGACTTGGTTTGTTCCGCATGATATCCCGGGACTGGTGAATTTGATGGGTGGGGAGGATGCTTTCGTAGGAAAGCTGGACTCCTTGTTTACGGTTTCTTCCCAGTTGGAAGGGGAGGCTACCTCTGCTGATATCACAGGACTGATAGGCCAGTATGCGCATGGCAATGAGCCTAGTCATCACATTACTCATATGTATAACTATGTAAACCGTCCATGGCGTACTCAGGAATTGGTTGACAGTGTGCTGTATAACCAGTATTTCAATGCTCCTGACGGCTTGTCGGGTAATGAAGATTGCGGTCAGATGTCTGCCTGGTATATTTTGAATTCCATGGGCTTCTATCAGGTATGTCCCGGTAAGCCGGTTTATTCTATCGGACGTCCGTTGTTTGAGGAGGTGACGATTAATTTACCCGACCGCAAGACTTTCGTTATCCGTACCCACAATAATTCGAAGACCAATAAGTATATTGAGTCGGTTTTGTTGAACGGAAAACCGCTGGATGTTCCTTTCTTTACCCATGATGATCTGGTACGTGGAGGAACGATGGAGATTACCATGAGTCCCGTACCGACGGAATGGGGAAAACAGGTGAAGAATTAAAAGTATAACTTAACCCAAATAGCAATATCATGAAAAAACTATTTCTATCAGTTGTAGCGCTGTGTGTCACGTTGTTTGTACAGGCAAAGGATTATGCAGACTATGTGAGTCCGTTGGTAGGTACACAGTCTTCCTTTGAACTCTCTACAGGAAATACTTATCCTGCCATATCCCGCCCGTGGGGTATGAATTTCTGGACTCCCCAGACAGGAAAGATGGGGGACGGATGGCAGTATGTTTATACGGCTAATAAAATCCGTGGTTTCAAACAAACCCATCAGCCCAGTCCGTGGATTAATGACTATGGTCAATTTTCCATCATGCCCGTAACAGGAAAACCGGAATTTGAAGAGGACAAGCGTGCAAGCTGGTTCTCTCATAAAGCTGAAATTGCAAAACCTTATTATTATAAGGTTTATTTGGCAGAACATGATGTCGTAACCGAAATGGTTCCTACAGAGCGTGCCGTAATGTTCCGTTTCACTTTTCCTGAGAATGATTCATATGTAGTGGTGGATGCTTTTGATCGTGGTTCGTCTGTCAAGGTGATTCCCGGAGAAAACAAAATCGTGGGCTATACTACCCGTAACAGTGGTGGTGTTCCTGCCAACTTCAAGAATTATTTCGTTATTGAGTTTGATAAGCCGTTTACTTATGAGGCTACGTTCTCTAATGATGTACAGCCTGAAAAACCGGATGGCAGTGTTCCTGTAACCTTGAAAGAAGGTAAACTGGAGCAGACTGATTTCCATACCGGAGCCGTTATCGGTTTCAAGACAAAGAAAGGTGAAGTAGTTCATGCCCGTGTGGCCTCTTCATTCATCAGTCCTGAACAAGCAATTCGGAACCTGAAGGAATTGGGTGGTGACAGTTTTGAAGTATTGGTACAGAAAGGTAAAGAGGCTTGGAATGAGGCCTTAGGTAAAGTAGAGGTGGAAGGTGGAACATTGGATCAATACCGCACTTTCTATTCCTGCTTGTACCGTTCCTTGTTGTTTCCGCGTAAATTCTATGAACTGGATGCCAACGGACAACCTGTTCATTACAGTCCTTACAATGGCGAAACGCTGCCGGGATATATGTATACGGATACAGGTTTCTGGGATACATTCCGTTGCTTGTTCCCTTTCTTGAACCTGATGTATCCTTCGGTAAATAAGGAGATACAGGAAGGTTTGGTTAATACTTATAAGGAAAGCGGTTTCTTCCCCGAATGGGCCAGCCCCGGTCATCGTGGTTGCATGGTCGGCAATAATTCAGCTTCTATCTTGGTCGATGCTTATCTGAAAGGAGTACGTGTGGAAGATGTGGAAACATTATACAAAGGACTGATTCATGGAACGGAAGCCGTACATCCTGAAGTTTCTTCTACCGGACGTCTGGGATATGAATATTATAACAAGCTGGGCTATGTGCCTTGTGATGTGAAGATTCATGAGAATGCAGCCCGTACATTGGAATATGCATACGATGACTGGTGTATTTATCAGCTGGCGAAAGAGTTGAAGCGTCCGAAGAAGGAAATCGCACTTTTTGCCAAACGTGCCATGAACTATAAGAACCTGTTTGATTCGGAAAGTAAATTGATGCGTGGCAAGCAGAAGGACGGCAAGTTCGCTCCTGAATTCTCGCCGTTGAAATGGGGAGGTGACTTTACGGAAGGAAACAGCTGGCATTATTCCTGGTCTGTATTCCATGACCCTCAGGGATTGATTGATTTGATGGGAGGTAAGGAAATGTTCGTTACCATGCTTGATTCTGTCTTTTCGGTTCCCCCCATCTTTGATGATAGCTATTACGGACAGGTAATTCATGAGATTCGTGAAATGACAGTCATGAACATGGGTAACTATGCACATGGAAACCAGCCCATCCAGCACATGATTTATCTGTATGACTATGCAGGCCAGCCTTGGAAAGCGCAATATTGGTTGCGTGAGGTGATGAACCGTATGTATACAGCCGGTCCGGACGGATATTGCGGTGATGAAGACAATGGTCAGACTTCGGCATGGTATGTATTCTCCGCATTAGGGTTCTATCCGGTATGTCCCGGTACGGATGAGTATATTCTGGGTGCTCCGTTGTTCAAGAAGGCGACACTTCATTTTGAAAACGGAAAGAACTTGGTAATAACCGCATCGGATAACAGCGATACCAACCGATATGTAGATGAAATGCGTGTAAACGGTACTGTTTATACCAAGAATTATTTGAAGCATAACGAATTGTTACAAGGCGGTACTATTGACTTCAAGATGACCGACCGTCCGAATATGCAGCGTGGAACACAAGAAAGTGATTTGCCTTATTCATTTTCAAAAGACGAAAAAGTAAAATAAAAGTTTCACCATGCACTTCTCTCTTGTAAAGAGAGGTTGGAGGGGGATGTTCTCTTTTGGCAGCATTGCAAGAGTACATCCCCTTTTTCTTTTTAAGTATTTCTTCTATACGTCAAAGTCCGATGATATTACTACTTTTGCCTTTCCTCTGCTTTTTTCTGGAAAATTTAGAAAAAAGAACAAGATTGAGTAAGTGTTTTCTTTTAGCTGCCTGTTTTTATTCTCGAAAGGGGAATGAGAACCCCTTCACTGGAGAAAAACAAGTCAGTGTTAACGAATTTATAAATTATGAAAGGCAATCAATTAATGAGAAAGCCCAAATTACTCAGGGCGCTTTTGATTCTTTTGTTTGTGGCTGCACCCATACAATGGACCCGCGCGCAAATCGTTCTTTCAACTCCCAAGACAACGCTTGGAGCAGTGATCAAGAACATTAAATCACAGTCTAACTATCAGTTTTTCTATGATGACAAGCTGGCTGAAATGCCGGTGAATGCCATTGATGTGAAGAACGGTTCATTACAGTCTGTACTTGATGCGGCTTTGCAAGGCAAAGGAATTACGTATAAGATAGAGGATAACATTGTCTATCTTTCAGCATCCGGAGAGCCTCAGACACCTCAACAGACAGGACAGGAACATACAGTGACCGGAACAGTGGTTGATGCGACAGGCGAAGCCTTGATTGGTGTAAACGTACAAGTGAAAGGAAATCCCACAGCCGGTACGATTACAGACTTTGAAGGTAACTATTCTTTGTCCGTTCCCGGAAATGGTGAGATTGTGTTCTCATACATTGGTTACCGTTCGGAAACATTGAAGCCCGATGGCAAGAATGTACTGAATGTAACCATGCAGGAAGATACACAGCAGATTGGCGAAGTGGTGGTAACCGCTTTGGGGATCAAACGTGAGAAGAAAATGTTGGGTTATGCGGTTCAGGAACTGAAGAGCGATGAACTGAACAAGACAGGTGACCCCTCGGTAACCAGTGCCTTGCAGGGCAAGGTGGCAGGCCTTCAGATGAATACCTCGGCTACCGGTCTGGGCGGCTCTACGAAGATTACCATCCGTGGAAACTCTTCTCTGACAGACAATAACCAGCCGTTGTGGATTGTGGATGGCGTTCCTTTCAGCGACACTAGCACTTCAAGCGCATCCCGCTATGATGGTGTAGACCGTGGTAGCGCTTCCATGGACATTAATCCGGATGATATCGAGAGTATTTCTGTTTTGAAGGGTCCGAATGCGGCTGCTCTTTACGGTTCACGTGCAGGTAATGGCGTTATCTTGATTACGACAAAGAAAGGTAGTAAGAAGGATGGCTTCGGAATCCGTTATAGTGGTAATTTTACTTGGACAGCTATCGGCGAGACATTGGATATGCAACG
Organism: Phocaeicola sp. GP0067; assembly: GCF_031119655.1. Lineage (NCBI taxonomy): Bacteria > Pseudomonadati > Bacteroidota > Bacteroidia > Bacteroidales > Bacteroidaceae > Phocaeicola > Phocaeicola sp. GP0067. The sequence goes on along the minus strand of NZ_JAVHZY010000005.1, from coordinate 110,759 downwards.
CCGTTACGGACAAGGACATATTGATACAAAAGATGCCAAGACTGCGGTGTATGACAAAACGGATAGCGGAAGCTGGGGTCCGGTATTGGATGGAAGCATGAAAGAGGCTTGGAACGGAGAAACTTACGCTTACTCTAACTATGGGGATAAGTTGAAAGATTATTTTGATACCGGTTTCTCGCATACGCATAACGTATCTATCAGCAACGGTACAGAGAAATCACATTTTCGTACTTCTTTCGGATACTCCGACAATGACGGTGTATTCCCCACTGAAAGTTTGAGCCGTGTGAATGCCGATCTGAATGCAGGAACGGAATTGAACAAATGGGTGTCTATGGACGGAAAAATTTCTCTTTCACGTACAAAAGCCGATAACCGTCCACTGTATGGAGATTACGGTGCTATTTCCCAGTTGATGAGAATCCCTAACAACGTCCGTCTGGATGACTTGAAACAATATTCTGATGAAACTCATGCGCATGTGAATTGGACAGGGCCTACTGCCAGTATCCGTAATCCTTATTATGTATTGCATCAGCGTCAGAATTCGGATGAACGTTGGCGTGCTTTCGGATATTATAGCATGAAAATCAATTTCACTGATTGGCTGCATCTATCTGCCAAATACGCTTTTGACTACTACCGCACCAGAGTGCAAAGCACCAATGCGGGGGATGGTATCAATGGAGAAGCCAATACTTCCATGATTACGAATGATTCAATGGACCGTAGTGAAGAAAACTTCTTCGAGTCAAATGCTGAAGTCATTTTGATGGGTGACCGTCAGTTGACTGATAACTTCCGTCTGGGCTTCAATGTCGGTGGTAACTTTATGTACCAGCGTTCGGAAACTTTGGGCGTGGGCGTAGGTAATATGGTGGACAAAGGTAACTGGATGCTGAATGCGGCCAATTTGTTGAGAACCGGTAGTGAGGATGGCTACAAGCGTGCCATGAACTCGGTGTTCGGCTCTGTACAGATGGCGTGGAAGGAATATCTGTCTTTGGATTTGACAGCCCGTAACGACTGGTCATCCACTCTTCCGTCAGGTAACAATTCTTTCTTCTATCCGTCTGCCAACCTCAGTTTCGTAGTGTCGGACTTCTTGCGCTCTATCGACAAACCGTTGCCAAGCTGGGTGACATTTGCCAAGGCACGTCTGTCTGCCGCACAGGTAGGTAAGGATACAAGTCCTTATCAGTTATACAACACCTACTCTTTCAAATTCGATAATGGTGTATTGACCCCGACCAAAGACAATGTGAAGATGAACGACCAGTTGAAGCCTGAAATCGCGACTTCTTACGAAGCGGGTCTGGATATGAAGTTCTTGAACAATCGCCTGGGATTTGATTTTACTTATTATTACAGCAAGACAAAGAACCAGATTATGAAAGTACCCGCAGCAGCTCCCTGGAGTGGAGGACAATGGGTAAATGCAGGTATGGTAACCAATCAAGGCGTGGAACTGATGTTGTATTCCACTCTGGTAGAAACAAAGGATTTCGCTTTTGACTTGAATGTGAATATGGCTCACAACGTATCGAAGGTGAAAGAACTGGCTCCGGAAGAAAATGTGAACTATATGTTCTTTAACGGTGACGGAAACTTCCCTGTAAAAGTAGGTACACGCGCCGGACACAAATTAGGCGAGATTTATGCTACGTCGCTTTATAAGCGCAATGAAAACGGTGATATTATCGTAAATGAAAATGGGTTGCCCATGACTGTGACCAATGAGTCCGAATATGTGAACAAACCTATCGGTAATATCCAGCCAAAGCTGACCATGTCTGTATCTCCTACCTTTACTTATAAGGGGATTACACTGTCCGCACTGTTTGATATGAAATTCGGTGGTGATATCTTCTCTTATTCCGAGATGCTGGCTACCGGAAACGGTTTGGCTAAACGTACCTTGAACCGTGGTGAGGAAAACAACTATATGATGGTATTCCCCGGTGTGACAGAGTCAGGCGAGGTGAATACAAAACAGGTGTCCGCTTCAGAATACTATGGTGCATTGCAGGCTGAGGATTTCATCTACGATGCTTCTTTCATTAAGCTGAAAGAATTGTCAATCGGCTATTCATTCCCCTCATCTATGCTGAAGAAGACTCCTGTCAACTCGCTGAATGTTTCATTTGTAGCACGTAACTTGTGCTATCTGATGAAGCACACACCGGGTACAAGCCCCGAAGGTGGCTATGACACTACGATGTTCTCACAAGCCATTGACTATGCATCGTTGCCGTTTACACGTACTTTCGGTATTTCTATCAACTTAGGTTTCTAATTAATTAAAAGGAAAAACTGATTATGAAAATCAAATTATATAAATCCGTAGCCTTATGTTCGTTGCTGGCTTTGGCCGGATGCCATGATTTTGAGGAATTGAATACAAATCCTTACGCACCGATTTACGACCCGACTGTGGAGAATGTATCGGCCGACGGTATAGATATTGATTATACTTTGACGGAACATGCCATGGCAAGTTTGAAAGGGATGGAAGGTGCTATCGGAAGTATTTTTGCCAATTTCACCTACGAAGGTCCTTACAATGATTATCAGACAACAACCAATCTGACTCATGATATCTATGCCGGTTATTGGGGAAACAATGTCAGCGGCTTTGTGAATCAGGCGCCTACCTATTCTTATACGGATGGATGGTCGGCCAGCCGCTGGAAGCATTTCTATGATGACCGCAGCACTTCGGAATACAGCCAGTTGGTCAAGACATTCTATTTCTGCAATAAGGATTATTACCATACGGCATTCTATATCACCCGTATTTATTATGCTTTCTTGTTGTCCATGCAGACGGACACTTACGGAGATATTCCTGTAGCCTACTATGTGAAGGGAGCCATGCCACCGGAAGAAAATGTGACCTATACACCTCAAAAGGAAGTTTATAATATCCTTTTCCAGCTGTTGGATCAGGCAATAACAGAGTTGCATCAGGAAAATCTTCCTGCTGTCAGTCAGTATGATTTAGGTGACAATGACAAATGTTATGGGGGTGATGTGGACAAATGGCGTCGTTTTGCCAATACACTGCGTTTGCGCCTTGCTTTGCGTGTATCCAATGTAGACCCGGCTTTGGCCCAGACTCAGGCAAAGGCGGCTTTGACAGACCCTGCCGGTTTGATGCAAAGTCAGGATGACAATATGAAGCAGACTCCGAAACGTCAGTATATCGCCGGCGGTAATGAAAATATCTACGCGTTGTTGTTCAGTTGGACCGGCAATGCTGTATTGTCGAAAGAAATGGAACGGGCTTATAAGAATCAGGCTTTGAAAGAAGGTGCGGCAGCCGATGCCGTTACTTTCAATGAGAATTCTGAGAACTGTTATCTCGACCCTCGTTGTGAAGTTTTATGGTTCCGTCCTACTCCGTTTGATTCGTTGACTACCAGTCCGCTTCCTACAGAGAATCTGAAGAGAGATTTCAACGGAGTGATGAATGGAGAAACCAATGTAGGCGGTTCTTATCTGAACAGATATTCTGCCAACCGCTGTATTCTGTCATCTGATGCCATGAACAAGGATTATTGGTGGAATCTGGCTCGTGAAATTGTCTGGATGGGTTATGCTGAAAGCTTGTTCCTGAAAGCGGAAGCGGCATTGCGCTGGCCGTCATTGGTGGATGAAACAGCCGAAGCCCTTTATTTGAAAGGTATCAAGGCATCTATGGATTATTATGAAATTGATGCGGACAAGGCCAATGAATACATCAGTCATCTGGATGGCGTAAAAGCATTTGCCGGTGGTAGCAAGGAAGAACAGTTGGAACAGATTATTACTCAGAAGTGGATTGCCGTTTTCCCGAATGGAAATGAAGGATGGGCGGAAGTGCGCCGTACCGACTATCCGCGTTATCTGCTGGCTCCGGTCAATGGAAACAATTCCAATGGAGAAGTGGCGTCCGGCAAGCTTATCAAACGCATCAACTATCCTAACAGCGAGTCCCGTAACCCCAATAAACCGGGCAATGTGAACCAGGGTAGCCGTGTATGGTGGGATGTGACCGATACGATGAATGATAGAGGTCAGTGGCATACTCCGAATAATTTCCGCTAGAAATTGCTATCTTTGTATCCTAGGGAACATAAAAAGAAACAAAATGAAGCAAATTCTATTTTTATTGGCAGCCGTCCTGTTATTGGGCGGCTGTGCGGAAGAGAAGAAGACCGACGTTCGTTGGGCTACTTTCAATATCCGTTACGACAATCCGCAGGACAGTTTGAACAATTGGCAATATCGGAAAGACCGTGTGTGCCAGTTTATTAAGGACCATGAGCTGGATATTGTCGGTATGCAGGAAGTCTTGCATAACCAGTTTCAGGATCTTCGCGCAGGCTTGCCCGAATACGATGGTATCGGTGTGGGACGTGATGACGGGAAGACAGCAGGTGAATATGCGCCGCTTTTCTATCGTAAGGACAAATATGAGGTGTTGGACTCCAATACTTTCTGGTTGGCCGAAAATCCCGATAGCGTAGGAATGATGGGATGGGATGCGGTTTGTGTCCGTATCGCCACTTGGGCAAAATTTAAGGACAAGGCTACCGGAAAGATATTCATGGCTGTCAATACTCATTTTGACCATGTGGGTGAAGAGGCCCGCCGTCAAAGCGCATTGCTCATTATCCGTAAGATAAAAGAGATCGTAGGCGAACGTCCCGCAGTGGTTACGGGCGACTTTAATGTGACCGATGCGAGCGATGCATACGAAACAATCACCACCAACGAGTTTGTGATGAAGGATGCTTATAAGACGGCTGCCCGTGTGACCGGCGTTGATTATACTTTTCATGATTTTGCCCGTATCCTGGCCGAGGATTGTGAAAAGATTGATTTCATCTTTGTCACTCCGCAAGTTCTGGTGAAGAGTTGTGAAATACCGGCTGAAGTACCGGAAGCTTTACTTTCCGACCATAATCCTCAGTTGGCTGACTTGGAATTCTGATTTTTTAAATAGGTGAACTTACGCCGGTAGAGTCTTTAAAAGGGCTTTATCGGCGTTTGTTATTTTATTCTGTTGATACTTCTCATTATATGTAATCTTCTCCCATTTAAAATAATTTTCCTCCTTCGATAAGTGTGATACCTTACTTAATTGTTCTATATTTGTATCATTAATCCAATTTAATAGTATGAAGACATACAGTTACTATGTATTATTTTTGTTAGTTGTGTTTTGCGGATGTTCCCGTCCCACGGAATTAACATCGCCGGATGGCAATATAAAATTAGTATTCAACCTGAATGAGGCAGGAGCGATGACCTATGGAGTTTCTGTAGGAGGAAAACCGTTCATCACTCCTTCTGTTATGGGCTTTGAAGGCCGTGACGGGCTCAATCTCTCCAAAGATTTTCAGATAGAAAATACTGAGTTTACCACAAAGGATGAAACCTGGACCCAGCCTTGGGGGGAGAATAAATCTATCCGGAACCATTATAACGAGATGGCTGTGCGCCTGAAAGATCCGGCGAATACACGGCTGACCCTCCGTTTCCGCGTGTTCGACGACGGTCTGGGCTTTCGTTATGAATATCAAGTACCCCAAGTGGACAGTGTGTTCGTGATGGACGAGCTCACTTCATTCAATCTGGCGCAGGATGGCAAGTCATGGTCTATTCCCGCCAGTTTTGAAACCTACGAGTTGCTGTATCGTACCCTGCCCGTCAGCAAGGTGGATAATGCCAATACCCCGATGACTTTCAAAACAGATAACGGGGTATATGCCAGTATTCACGAAGCGGCTTTGACCGATTTCCCCGAAATGACTTTGAAGCATACCGAAGGTTGTCACTTCAAATCGGAACTGGCCTCCTGGCCCGATGGGGTAAAAGCCCGTTTTGCCGGAGGAACTTTCGTTACTCCGTGGCGCAGTATCCAGATAGCTCCCAAAGCGGTAGGTCTGATAAACTCCGGCCTGATACTGAATCTGAATGAACCTTGTGCGCTGGAGGGTGATTTGAGCTGGATACGTCCTATGAAATACGTAGGTATCTGGTGGGGAATGCATCTGGGGGTTGAAACGTGGACGATGGATGAACGCCACGGCGCTACCACCGCTAATGCCAAACGATATATAGATTTTGCTGCTGCCAATAACATAGAAGCGGTGATGTTCGAGGGCTGGAATGAAGGCTGGGAAAGTTGGGGCGGTATGCAGACTTTTGACTATACCAAGCCTTATGTCGATTTCGATATGGCAGAGGTGGCACGTTATGCCAAGGAGAAAGGGATTGAAATAATCGGTCACCACGAAACGGGTGGCAATATCTTTAATTACGAACGCCAGCTGGACAATGCTTACAAATGGTATGCAGACCTGGGAGTGCACAGCGTGAAGACCGGTTATGCCGGAGGACTGCCGGGCGGTCACAGCCATCATGGACAGTTCAATGTACGCCATTACCGCAAGGTGGTGCAGACTGCCGCCGGTTATCATACAACCGTTAATGCCCACGAACCTATCAAAGATACAGGAATTCGTCGTACTTACCCCAATATGATGACGCGCGAAGGCGCCCGCGGCATGGAGTGGAACGGATGGAGTGAAGGTAATCCCCCCGAACATCACGAGTTATTGCCGTTTACCCGCTTGCTGGGCGGTCCGATGGATTATACACCGGGTACTTTTGATATTCTTTATGAAAAGACACGCAATTCCCCACGCCGCAAGAAGTGGAATGACTTGGATAAAGGAAACAGCCGTGTGAATACCACCTTGGCAAAGCAGATAGCCAATTGGGTTGTCATTTATTCTCCGTTGCAGATGGCCTCGGATATGATTGAGAACTATGAAGGGCATCCTGCCTTCCAGTTCTTCCGGGATTTTGATGCGGACTGTGACTGGTCCGAAGCCTTGCAGGGCGAACCGGGAGAGTTTGTAGCTGTGGTGCGGAAAGCGAAAGATAAATATTTCCTGGGAGCCACCACGAATGAAGAGTCGCGTACACTCACCATTCCATTGGATTTCCTGGAGAAAGATAAAAAATACCATGCCGTGATTTATGCTGATGGAGAAGATGCCGACTGGAAAACGAATCCTACTTCGTATCAGATTAAGGACAAAGAGGTGACAGCAGCCGACACCTTGTCTGTAGGCATGGCAAAAGGCGGCGGGCAGGCGGTGAGCTTCATTCCTATAACTGACTGATTCACTAAATGCTTCGTCCTATTGCGTTTATAGATTCCGAAAGGTAACTTCATCTCCTTCTGAAAGGGGATGAAGTTATCTTCGGTTATAGCCGAATTCAACAACCTTAATACTTAGATATAAATGAAAACAACCGAAACCCCAACTCCGGCCAGACGCCGTAGTCCTATTTTTTGGGTTCCCACCGCTTATTTTGGTATGGGGCTCCCTTTTGTTGTCCTCAATATGGTAGCTGTACTGATGTACAAAGGTCTGGGAGTCAGTGATGCGAAAATAGCCTTCTGGACCTCCCTTATCATGCTTCCCTGGACACTGAAACCCCTTTGGAGTCCGTTGCTGGAGATGTACCGTACCAAGAAATTCTTTGTCGTCCTCACCCAGATGGTATCGGGAGTCACTTTCGGGTTGATTGCCTTGTCGCTTCATCTTCCGTCCTTTTTTGCAATCACTATCGCCTTGTTCGCCATTGTCGCCTTTAGCGGGGCAACGCACGATGTGGCCTGTGACGGGGTATATATGGACGAGTTGAATGCACAGGAACAGGCTAAGTATATAGGTTGGCAAGGTGCTTTTTATAACGTAGCCAAGATTATCGGTACAGGTTTGCTGGTCTATCTGGCCGGTTTCTTGAAAGATGAATACGAAGGTCCTGCCGAAGATGCGGTACTCTATTCCTGGACGGTCATTATGATTGTCCTCGGAGGAGTGATGTTCGCTTTGGGACTTTATCATACCCGTATGCTGCCTTCGGGCAAGCATGCCCATTCGGTCACCTCTTTTTCGCAGAGTATGGCCGAGTTATGGAATGTCATCCGGAACTTCTTTACTAAAAAGCATATCGTTTATTACATCTGCTTTATTATTTTATATCGTTTTGCCGAAGGGTTTGTGATGAAAATTGTACCTTTGTTCCTGAAAGCCGGTCGTGATGTGGGCGGTTTGGGATTGACAGAACAGGAGATTGGCATTTATTACGGAACCTTCGGAGCGGCAGCTTTCGTACTCGGTTCATTGCTGGGCGGATATTATATTTCCGCACGTGGATTGAAAAAGACTTTGTTCTCCTTGTGTTGTGTATTCAATCTGCCTTTTATGGCTTACACGCTGCTTGCCATTTTCCAACCGCAGAGTGCGCCTCTTATCGGCGGAGCCATTGTGCTGGAGTATTTCGGATATGGCTTCGGCTTTGTGGGACTTACCTTGTTCATGATGCAACAGGTGGCTGCCGGCCCTCATCAGATGGCGCATTATGCTTTTGCATCGGGTATCATGAACCTGGGTGTCATGTTGCCCGGTATGATGTCCGGATATGTCAGCGACTGGCTGGGCTATAAACTGTTTTTCATCTTTGTGCTGGTGGCTGCCATTCCGGCATTCCTGATGACTTGGTTTGTACCCTTCACGCACGAAGACAAGAAATAGAGAAAAACTATTAACCTAACAAAAAAGAGAATATGAGTGAATTGAAGATTGCGGGCAATCCGTTGCCCGGTATGCCGTGGGAGGAACGTCCCGAAGGTTGTAAAAATGTAATGTGGAGATGTAGCGCGAATCCCATCATTCCCCGTGATTTGCTGCCTACATCCAATAGTATATTCAATAGTGCGGTAGTACCTTTCGGCGAAGGGTATGCCGGAGTGTTCCGTTGTGATGATACAAACCGCCGGATGGCGCTCCATGTGGGATTCAGCAAGGACGCCGTTCATTGGGACATCAATCCGGAGAAGTTGCAGTTCCAGTGTGATATTCCTGAGATTGGTGAATGGGTGTACGGTTATGACCCGCGTGTCTGCTTTATCGACGACCGTTACTATGTGACCTGGTGTAACGGATATAAGGGCCAGCCCACCATCGGCGTGGCATGGACTACGGATTTCAAGACATTCCATCAGGTGGAGAATGCTTTCCTGCCTTTCAACCGTAATGGCGTGCTGTTTCCCCGCAAGATCAATGGTAAGTTTGCCATGTTGAGCCGTCCCAGTGACAACGGGCATACTCCTTTCGGAGATATTTATTATAGCGAGTCGCCCGACTTGGAGTTTTGGGGACACCATCGTCACGTCATGTCACCCGCGCCTTTTGAAGTAAGTGCATGGCAGTGCCTGAAGATTGGCGCCGGCCCCATTCCCATCGAAACCAGTGAGGGCTGGTTGCTGTTCTATCACGGTGTGCTTCGTTCCTGCAACGGTTATGTCTATGCCTTTGGATCGGCATTGCTTGACTTGGACGAGCCGTGGAAGGTGAAATTCCGTTCGGGACCTTATCTTATCTCTCCGCGTGAACCTTACGAATGCATGGGTGATGTGCCCAATGTATGCTTCCCTTGTGCGGCTTTGCATGATCCGGCAACGGGACGGGTGGCCGTTTATTATGGTTGTGCCGACACGGTGACCGGTCTGGCATTCGGTTATATTCCCGAAATTATAGAATTTACCAAACGTACTTCTATTATTTAAGCACCGTTTGTGCTGTTCTCATTCGAAAACAGAGGATGTGTCCTGTGGCTGTCACTTCGACCCGGACACATCCTCTTTGTCTTTTTCCGGGAAAGGGAACTGTCTGGTTATAAAGCGGCTTTTAAGTGCTGTCTTCTCTTTGGCTAAGCGTTTTCTTCCGGATGATTAAGGGCTTTTATACTGAAACCTTCTACAGTCCATTGCAATGGACTGTAGAGTCTGCCGTAATGGACTGTACGGTCTGCTACAGTGGACTGTACGGTCTGCATCGGAAGACTATAGAAGATAATAGGAATAAAGACCTTAGTTGTATGGAGAAAAAGGCTTATGTTTGCTGTTGAAAGAGGTTAGGTTCCGATACGGAAAGACATCAGACCGGTATACCGGCAAATTATTCACAGGCAGTCCTCTGCCTCTCGATTTTTCTCTTTATCTTTGCCGGAAAAATAAAGCAGTCCATGAAACGACCCAACGTACTTAATTTAACCTGCCCTGCCATCCCCGTAGTTCGGATCGGTTTTGTCGGATTAGGAAACAGGGGCATTCTTGCACTTGAGAGATATATGCACCTGGAAGGCATTGAGGTGAAAGCGCTTTGTGATTTGCGGAAAGAGAATATAGAGCGTGCAGAGCATATCTTACGGGAGTTCGGCCGTCCCGAAGCCGAGAACTATTCGGAAGAAGGGATGTGGCGCAAGATGTGCGAATGCAAGGAGATAGACCTCATTTATATTTGTACGGACTGGCTGACTCATACTGATATTGCCGTTTATGCCTTGCAGCAGGGCCGTCACGTGGCGTTGGAGGTTCCTGCCGCCATGAGTGTGGCCGATTGCTGGCGTTTGGTGGATACAGCCGAAGAAACCCGCCGTCACTGCATGATGCTGGAGAACTGTTGTTACGATGCATTTGCCCTGACTACATTGAACATGGTGCAGCAGGGGGTGTTGGGCGAAATTACTCATGCCGAGGGATCATACATCCATGACTTGCGCAAGCATTATTTTGCAGACGAAAAAGCGGGTGGGTATCACAATCACTGGATAAAGCTTTACAGCCAGCAGCATACGGGGAATCCTTATCCTACTCACGGCTTGGGTCCTGTCTGCCAATGGATGAATATTCATCGGGGAGACCGTATGGAGTATCTGGTTTCCATGTCCTCGCGTCAGGCCGGTCTGTCTGCTTATGCCGGACAGGTGTTTGGTGCATCCTCCGAAGAAGCGGCGCAGAGTTATGAGATGGGGGATGTGAATACCACGCTGATTCATACCGCAAAAGGAAGAACTATCTTGTTGCAATATGATGTGACCACTCCTCGCCCGTACAGCCGCCATCAGACGGTGTGCGGCACGAAGGGATTCATGCAGAAATATCCTGTTCCCTGTCTTCTGCTCGATGAATATGGCAAGGAACCTTTGTCCGGTGAGCAGTTTGAGCGGATGATGGAGCAGTATAAACATCCTTTTACGGCAGTTATCGGCGAGGAGGCGCGGCGGAAGAATATGCCGAATGAGATGAATTATATCATGGACTACCGGCTTATTCATTGTTTGAGGAACGGTTTGCCGTTGGATCAGGATGTGTATGACGCTGCCGAATGGTCTTGCATTACGGAACTGAGCGAGCGTTCCGTGCGACAGGGCAGTGTACCGGTGGAGATTCCCGATTTCACACGAGGGAACTGGAAAGAGAGATAGTGCTGTCAGCTCTTTAGCACAGGGGGGATAAACTGAATGGTTCTCACCTGAAGATGAAAAGAACGCTGATATGTTAATCTCCAGGTGAAAATACAGGCTTGTTTATTGAACTCCCATTGATGTTATCGTTTCTTGTCTTGTGGTGTTTCCACTATTATTTTTCCTTCTTTCATGGTGAACTGTGCGATTTTCAAATCATTCAAGGCGTCCAGTACGGTATTCACCGGGAGTTGGCGGTTGATATGGAAATAGATGCGTTCGTCCAGTAACGGACGTGAACGGAATACGATGCTGATGTTATACCATGAACCTATATCTTGCATGACTTGCCTCAAGTCGGTATTGTCAAAAGAAAATTCATTCTCCGCCCATCCTTTTCTCTTCTCCGTATCAACTCTTTTCAATTGGAGTTTTCCTTGTTTATCCAAGGATATTTGTTCCCCCGGGTGCATTTCCTTACTTTGATTGCGCTTGGTATGACTTACATTCACTCGTCCTTGATAGAGGATGACATCCGGCGAGTAACGGGGATAGGCTTTCACATCGAACACCGTTCCCAGTACTCGTGTTTGTAGTTGCTCGGTGCATACTATAAAGGGGCGGGAAGCGTCTTTGGCTACTTCAAAACGGGCCTCTCCGCTTAGTTTGACACTGCGAATGGTATCTGTAAACTCCTTTAGATACTCCAGACGGCTGTTTGCGCTGAGCAATACCTTGCTTCCGTCGCTTAATTGAACGGAGGTAATGGTAGCGGGCGGGGTGCTTACAATTATCCTTTTCCCTTCTTCCCGAAAAGTAATTTCCTCAGGAACTTCCAGTGAAGTGAAGACTTCCACTTCCTGCGGCTCAGGTTGTAGTAAAGGCTGGAATACAAGTACCAAGGCGATGACAGCGGCGGCTATACCTGGTATCGTTATTCGTCGGATAGATTGGTGTCTGATACGGTGACGACGGATGAATGTCTGCCAGGCTTTCCGGGTTTCGTCTGCGGTGGGAATATCCCCCAATGCTTCACCAAAGAGTTGTTCCAATTGATGGTCATTCCAAGTTCCGTTTTGGGGGGAGTCTTGGTTATGGGGATTCTTTCCGTTGTCCGGATGGATGTGGTCATTTGTTGAAAACTCCTTTTTCATTGTTTATCCTCCTTTTTCAGTATCGCTTCGCGCAGAGTCCGCAATGCTTTTGATATATGTTTTTTCACGGTGTCGGGGCTGATTCCCAATTCGTCGGCTACCTGTTGATATGTTTTTTTCTCCCAATAGCAGCTTCGCAAGATGGTGCAAGTCGGTTCGGGCAAACTGCGGGCTATGTTTTCCGCTTGCTGCAACAGTGCCTCGTGTGCGCGGTAACCCTGATTCATTTCCGCACGGGTGGCTTCGATGAGGCGGTCTATGTGTTGCTGTTCCACATTCAAATGCTTCAAGCGGTTGAGGCATCCGTTACGCACGGTGGCATAGAGCCAGGCGCTACGGGTGTTTTCCTTTAGTTGGTCGAACTCCTTCCAGGCTTGTTCCATGGTTTCGCTTACTATGTCCTTGGCTTCTTCCGTATTGCTCATCAGGGTGGTAGCAAAGCGGACGAGGCGTGGGTACATTTCTGCGAACAGTCGTTCGAAGTGCTCTTCTTTATGGTTTCTTCTCCTGAATAAAATCTGCATGTTTCCTTGTCTTCCGTGAACAAAGGTACGGAAATTTCCTTTTCTCCGCTGGGGTTACAGACGATTCTTTTCGCTTTGTCCGGCTCCGGTTCCTTTATATTTGCTCTTGGTGGCATTGAATTTATAGGATACTTGGAGGCCGAAGCGTTGGAAATCCCGGTAAATCCGATTTTCCATATAGGCATCTATGCCGTATAAATCAAAATGGAAATACCCTGTTCTAAGAATATCATTGGCGGTGAATGTTATGGTGAGTGTCTCTTTTAAAAAGGATTTGGAAAGGCGTGCATTGATTTGTCCTTCCGTGCGCGTTACAAAAAATCCTTGCCGGGAAGCGGTGGAGAGATATCCTTCCATATTGAAGAACCAGCCTTTGGGAAGGTTGAAGTTGTTGTCCAGACTGATATAGAAACGGGGTTGGTTCCGGTGTTCGGTGATTCCTATTTTATTCGCATTCATGTCCAAAAAAGCCATATTCACATTGAGTTGTGGTTCCCAACACCCCAGTTTGGGAGAGGCGTTGAAACTAATGCCGTAATTATGGGTTGTAGGAATGGTCTGTGTGGCAAATAAGAGGACGCCCGGATGTGTATCTTCCTTGTAGGGCATAATTATATTGGTATACATATTGAGAATACGGCTGAAATAGGCTGAGAAATAGAGCCAATTCCAAGAGGCGCCGGCCGAAAAGCGATGCGTCTTTTGGGTTTTCAGCAAAGGGTTTCCTTGAGAATACTCATATTTGCTGCGATAGCGGATGGAATTGGTCAATAGGCTATAATCGGGGTTATTTTTACGTAACCGGTAAGAGAGGCTGAAACTTTTGCCATTGTGTGACCAACTGGCGGCCAATACAGGAATAATATCATTATAGGTAGGGCTTTGTGCATCTATCCTTATCCCTTTTTCATAATAATCTGTTTGTTGATGTTCATAACGTATTCCCATATTCAGTTTCCAATGGCGGATGGATCTTGAATAGTCAGCAAATGCGGCATATACGGATTGTTTGATGTGGTCGTCGGCATCAGCAGAGAAACCGTTTTGGGTAAAGATATCATGGCGGTTGGTAAAAGTTTCTTCCGTACCGAATGAAAAACGTCCGTTCCATAAAGGGGCACTGACTACCAGCTTGGCGGCATAGAGGGAGCTGCGCATGCGACTGTCTGCTTGCACGGTTGCATCGTCATTATTCATGGCGTTCTGGTCGGAATGCGAGCGTTTGAACAGGTAATCGGCGTTGAAGTCAATATTCCATTTGCCCAGTTCTCCTGCGTAGTAGGCGTTTGCCGCGTGATCCCAACCTGTATGTATTTGTTCTGCTGTAGTAAAGTTTATCCGGTCGGTTTCTTCATCGTTACGTCTGGTGACGGTTTTACCGGATGAATTTCTGTCTGCATTCCCTATTCCGGTTTCGGGCATATAGCGCAGACCGAAAGAATGGTGTTCATCCGGTTCATAATTGAATCCCAGCTCACCGGAAAAACGTTGGCTCTTATGGGTCTGCACATCATTTTTGTTGGTTTGCCAAATGGCGGAACCCTTGATGCGGTTCATATTTGTGGTTTTTCCATACGAGTTTTGCTGTGCCATATATCCCTTTACAAAGAGATCCAGACCGCCGGTGCGATAATTTAATGCCATATATTCGTTGGCGTTGGCGGAATGTCCTTGTGAATAAGTCGTATTGAAGTGGCCGCTCAACCCTTGTCCGCGCCGGCGGATGGTGCGGAGGCGGATGACGGCTGCTACGTCCGAGGCATATTCGGCTCCGGGAGTGGTGATGACTTCTGCGGATAAGATTTCGTTGGCCCGGATACGGTCCAGTTCTGTCATGTCACGTACTTTCTTATTATTTATATAGATTACAGGAGAACCGCATCCCATTACATTGTATTCGCCGTTATGGCCGGTGACGAAAGGAAGATGGGGCAACATTTCTGCGGCAGACCCCATTCGGGCCAGGGAAGTTCCTGCCACGTTGGCTTTTAGTCCGTTGGGACCCACTTCTATCATGGGGCGTCGGGCGCTGATGGTTACTTCCTGCATCAGTTGGGTGTCGGGAAACAGGTGAAACGTAAGAGTAGGGTGGCAAGGTTGCACTTCCGTCTTATAGCCTATATAAGAAACCCGTATCAAGTAAGGTATCCCTTCTTCCGCTATCATCAGGAAACTTCCGTCTTCACGGGTGACACATCCGTTTACAAAGGTGGAGTCGCCGGGAGTCAATAAGAGTACATTGGAGTAGGGCAGCGGTTCATTCTTTTCATTGGTTACTTGTCCTCGTATTTCGGTAATGCGTATGTCTCTTCCCTTTTTCTGTATGGCGAAGTATTCTTCCCGTTCTTTACAAATGAAAGGAATGCCGTTCAGGACAGTGCCGATGGCTTCAAGTTCGGTTTTTTGCCGGATGGAGGCTGTAACCCGGTAGCTTTCTGTTTCGTTATAGGAGAAGATAATATTCTTTCCGCCTTCCTTTTCGATTAGTTTAAGGGCGGCGGGAAGTGGTTTGTCCTTTAATTCTATAGAGAATTGCCGGGGTGTTTGTGAATGAAGCGGAAGGATGATGCTGAATAATACGGTCATGATCCACGCTGTTTTCAAATAGCCGTCTGGTCTCATTTTACTAGTGTTTAATTGTTCTTTATGAGTAATACAACCGAGGTTTGTAATCGGGTACGGTAAAATAAGGAAAAAGATTCGATGAGTTGTCGGAATGGATTCCCGTGGTTGGTTCATGCGAAGGGAACGGATATAACTTTATGAAGAATTTATGAAGGATTGGAATAAGAATGGTTCATTGTAATGACTTGAGGTTCAAAGTCTTGCCCGCGTATGAAGAATTTGAAGGAAAAAAGGTGGAAAATGTGTTTTGAAGAGATGGTTGGGGCAGATACTTGTGTGATACTTGTTTTATGAAAATTGTAGATGGCAGTAGCTATGAAGAACAGAGGGAATAAAAACAAGGTGGCTGAAAACAAATCCAGCCACCTTGTTTTTATTGTTTAACCTGTGTTTTATTCTATCTCGACGCTATGTTTTACCGGAGTCAGGATGAAAGTAAATTCATAATCACCGTAGGGCAACATATATTGAGGCAACGGCAGAGCTCCCCAGCTGTTTACACAACCTAATCCCATCTGAGCCTTGTCGATGATCAGGTTGGTCAGGTCTGCTTTCTGTACTTCGGGCGAGTGACGCTGGTCTTTTTGTTCGCCATCATCCAGTGAACAGATGGTATAATGCAAAGCGGATGCAGAGAATGGAGCATCACCTACTACCTTCAGTCCGTTACCGCCGGCATTCAGTTGCTTCCACCAACGGATATCGGTCTTGGTTCCTGTTTCCTGCGGACGGATATAGGAGTAGAATTGTTCATCCACACTCTGGCGATAAATACCCAAGTCGGTGCTGTGGTTGCGGTCACTGTAGTTTTCTACCGGACCACGACCATAATATTCTACGGTTTCAAAACATTTAGGCATCTGCATTTGCATACCGAAGCGGAACATCGGAGATACTTTGGCATTCTTGTCGGCTGTCATCTTTTGGGTCACTTTGATGGCTCCTTCGTTGTTGATGACATAAGTCAGATATAATTTGGCGGAAACATTCTTCATGTCATATTCCGCATTCACTACTATCTGGTCATTTTCTGTCTTGGAATTCAAGGAAACCAGTTTCAATCCCGGGTTTTTCCATGCGGCATATCTGTTTTGCAGGCCGGCTCCCATATCATTGTCTGTCGGGGCACGCCAGAAGTTAGGGGTCAGGGCTGCGCCTTCTTTCAGCATTTCCGTTCCGTCCACTGCATATTTGCTTAAGTAACCGTTCTGTTTGTTGAACTCGGCTACGAAGTTATTGCCTTTTACGATCAGATAATGATATTGGTTGTCGATGATTTGCGGAACAACGGTGGCTACATTGGTCGTTTCCACGTTCTTCAAATCCATAGACGGTGCTTTGTAATCATTCAGTGTCAACTGATTCTTGGCGACGGTGAAACCTGCGGGCAGCAAACCTTCGCGGTTTTTCAGTTTGTAGGAAACGTTCAGCAACCATTCCTTGCAGGTGCAGGTCTTGCCGATATTCAACGTAATCTTGGCTGTTTCCTGAGGAGCGACTTTTAAATCATCCACGCGTCCGGTGCGGATTACTTTTCCATCTTTCAGTACTTGCCATTCCATATAGTAGGCGGACAGATCACGGAAGAAGTTCTCATTGAACACATTTACTTCCCCTTTGCTTAAATCGGCGGGAGTAGTCCAGATATTCTGGTAAAAGTGACCTACTTCATACATGTGCGGATTAGGAACACGGTCGGGGCTGATCAAACCATTGTCACAGAAGTTATTGTCAGAAGCGTCAAAACGGTTGAAATCTCCTCCGTAAGCATAGATCATCACGCCGTCTTTTCCTTTCCAGCGGCAGGACTGGTCAACGAAATCCCAGATAAATCCACCTTGCAGATTCGGATATTTACGGATCAAATCCCAATATTCTTTGAAACCACCCTGCGAGTTACCCATTGCATGGGCATATTCACACTGAATCAATGGTTTGGTAGCATCGGTACGTTGACCATATTTTTCCATGCCGTTATAATCATAGTACATCGGACAGAAGATATCGGTATGTTCTTTCTGGCGTGCTTGTTCATATTGGCAGGCACGGCTGGGGTCTTCTGCTTTAATCCATTTATAGCATTGTTCGAAGTTGGGGCCGTCACCGGCTTCATTACCCAATGACCAGAAGATGATGCTCGGATGGTTGAATCCGCGTTGTACATTGCGCTGGTTACGTTCCAGATGGGCTTTCTTATAAGAGGGGTTCTTGGCCAGCGTCTTGTCGCCGTAGCCCATACCGTGAGATTCTATATTGGCTTCGGCCACGACGTAAATACCATATTGGTCACATAAATCGTACCATAAGTTGTCATCCGGGTAGTGGCAGGTACGTACAGCGTTCAGGTTGAATTGCTTCATTATCTGGATATCCTGTAGCATACGTTCGGGAGATACTACATAGCCTCCATCCGGATCCATTTCGTGGCGGTCGGCTCCCTTGAACAGGACTGCCTTACCGTTAACCAAGATCTGGTCACCTTTCAATTCAATCTTGCGGAAACCTACTTTGACAGGAATCACTTCATTGCTGCCCTGCATGCTGGCACGCAAGGTATATAAATAAGGTGTTTCGGCACTCCACTTTTTGGGGTTCTCTACGTTCATGGTCACCAGACCGGATTTGTTGGCGGTAGCGGTTGCCACTTGCTTGCCTTGTGCATCTACCAGTTCCAAATCGACTTTACCACTGCCTTTCAAATCCAGATTGACAGCCAAGCTGCCGTTTTGGTAAGCTGCGTCCAAGTCGGGAGTTACACGGATATCTTGAATGCGTTTTTTGTTGCGGGCATATAGATAGCAGTCACGTCCCACGCCGCTATACCGGAAGAAATCCTGATCTTCCAGATAGGTACCGTCGCACCAGCGGAATACTTGGAAGGCGATCAGGTTTTTCTGACCCGGTTTTAAATATGGAGTCAGGTCAAATTCGGCTTCCAGTTTGCTGTCCTCGCTGTAGCCTACATAACGTCCGTTCACCCACAAATACATATTGGAGGTAACCGAACCGAAATGGGCGATAATATCTTTTCCCTTCCATGAGGCGGGAACTACAATTTCACGGCGGTAAGAACCTACATGGTTATTCTCTGTCGGCACTTCGGGAGGGTTGTTCTGGAACTGGTTACGCCAGGCATAGCCTACGTTCACATAAATAGGATCACCGTATCCGTTCAGCTCCCATACGGCGGGAACTTGCAGGTCATCCCAGCCTTTGTCGTTGAAGCCGGTTTTCCAGAAATCAGTCGGACGGGAGTCTGCATCCTTTACCCAGTTGAACTTCCAGGTTCCGTTCAAAGTCATGTAGTTAGTTGATTGTTTTTTGTCTGCTTTCTTAGCTGCATCTGCATTCTCAAAAGCAAAGTAGTTCGTGTGCATCGGCGCACGGTTTACCGCATTTATTTCCGGGTTGCGCCATTCTTGGAAGGTCTGTGCGCCTGCTGTAAGGGCGAGGACTGTGAACAGACCTGTCATAAGTTGTTTCTTCATGCTATTATTTTATTGGTTTTGTGCAAATATAGTGAAAATAATAGTTACCGATGGGACATAAATCGGGCAATATTTGTTATAATTGTGAATGATTTGTGTTCTATCCTAAAAAATTATGGCATTTCTGAGGCGTATTTGGAATAAATGGCAGAATTTACTGCATGATGAGAAATTAAAGCATAAAATATATGTGATTATTTTTGAAAGCGACACACCGATGGGAAAGTTATTCGATGTGGCGTTGATAGGGTTCATTGTCTTGAGTATTCTGGTGGTTATTGCCGAGAGTATCAAGAGTTGGGATACCGTTATCGGGCCTTATCTGCGGGTGTCGGAGTATGTTTTTACTTTCTTTTTTACGTTAGAGTATGTGTTGAGGCTTTATTGTTCTCCCCAACCGCGGAAGTATGCTCTGAGTTTTTTCGGTATAGTGGATTTGCTGGCTACCTTACCTCTATATATAGGCTGGCTTTTCGGCACGGCACGTTATCTGCTGGTGATCCGCACTTTCCGGTTGATTCGTGTGTTCCGTATCTTTAAACTTTTCAATTATCTGAATGAAGGTAATTTCTTGTTGCGTTCCTTGGTGTTCAGCAGTCGGAAGATTATTGTTTTTTTCTTGTTTGTACTGATATTGGTGACTTCGATCGGTACATTGATGTATATGATTGAGGGACAGCGGCCGGGCACTTCTTTCAATAATATTCCGAATAGTATTTATTGGGCGATAGTGACGATGACGACGGTAGGTTATGGGGATATCACTCCGGAAACTCCGCTAGGGCGCTTCCTTTCGGCCATTGTAATGTTACTGGGCTATACCATCATTGCAGTCCCCACAGGAATTGTTTCTGCGTCTATGATCCAGGAACATAGACGCAGGGTGGCCCTGAAATGTCCGCATTGTGGTAAGGACGGACATGAGGACGGGGCTGCTTATTGTAAATACTGTGGAGGAAAACTGGTAAATTGATTATGGAATGCTGTATGATAGAAAGTTATTCTATCACCCATCGCTTATCATGCGCCACCGTCTTTTTCGGATCATAAATCATTCCTTCTTTGGTAGGGATTTTTATCACGTAAGTCCGCCCGCTGTGGTTGGACAAGGATGTTTCCCGTAACCAGGGATTCATATTCTTTAATATGGCCAGATTGATTCCTTTGCTGCGTGCGAAACGTGCCAAGTCTGCAATTCCTTTCGTCACAGTGATTTCCGTATAAGGAATAGGCGGATACAAATCCGATGCACGCAGGCGGAAACCGAAAGTAGTGGGGGCATTGAATAATTGTTTGGCGGCAAGAATGCGGTACACATACCGGGCAGTCTCTTCTACCAGTTGCAAATCCAACGAGTCGTCCACATCCTGTTTGGCCAGTTGGCTGGCAATGCGTGCCTGACCGGCATTGTAAGAGGCGGCGACAGCCACCCAGTCCTTATATTTTGCATACGCGTCTTTCAGATAGCGGCAGGCGGCACGGGTCGCTTTCTCAATATGGTAACGCTCGTCCACATTGTTGTTTACCTCCAATCCGTAATCCCGTCCCGTACCTTGCATGAATTGCCATAGTCCGGCAGCTCCGGCAGAAGAACGGGCGGTGGGATTCATATTACTTTCTATTACCATCAGGTACTTAAAATCATCAGGTATTCCGTTTTCTTTCAGTATGGGTTCTACAATGGGGAAATAGCGGTTGGCTTTTTTCAGCATTTGCAAGGAAGTACTGTGCATATAGGTGAATGCCAATAGTTCACGGTCCATACGCTCGTGGCGGTCAAAGCGGCTCAAATCAATGGTTTTGCCACAGAACTCAATACTGGCGGGAACTTCGGGACTACTGTATTTCAATGCCGTAATACCTGAATCTTCCCGTATGATAGTGGTATCTTCCTGCTCCGTTTTTGGAGTAGCGCAACTGCTGCTTACTAAGGCCGGTGATGCAACTACAATGCAAAAGGCTGCCACAGCAGCCAGATTGATGGTTATTTTTCTCATTTTTTCTTTATTCGTTTTCATTCTCTTTTTCTTTTCCGCCCCGTCCGAAGTTACGATATTCGGTAGGGGTGAAATTGGTACGCTTTTTAAATACCGAGAAAAAGTGTTCAGTAGAGGTATAATTCAATTCATAACATATCTCTTTCACTGACATGGAACTTTCAATCAACAGCTGCTTCGCTTTGCGCAGTTTCAGCTCTTGGAAATACTTGGCGGGCGCATAACCGGTGTATTCTTTGAATACTTTGCGGAACCAGGAATAACTGATTCCCAATTTCATGGCCAGTTCTTCCGGGTCTATATCCTTGTACACATTTTCGTGCATGATGATTTTGGCACTTTCTATTTTTTGTGCCGCATTGTCCACCTCATAGCGTTTGTTCTGCGAGATAGCAAGTACGGCTCCCATAATGTGTAAAACGATGCCGGACAAATATTGTTGCGCTGCGGTCTTGTCTGCTTCCGCTACTTCCAGTGCACGGGCAAAAAGACTGGCCAGTTCTTCATTGATACCGATATCCAGAATCTGGCTTTCTTTTGAGATAAAGCTGTTTTTTACCAGATTGTCTATAATCGGGCCTTCAAAACCGATGTAATATTCGTTCCATCCTGTCTTTTGCAGCGGCGCATAGGTATGCCACTGTCCGGGAAACAGGAAAAGTATCTGCCCTTTGGATATGTCGACAGACGGGGTTGTGTCGCTGGCGAAAGTTCCTCGTCCTTTAGTGATATATACCAACTGATATTCATGCAGCACACGTCCTTTCTGGGCTGTGAAATAATAGGCGTCCGGGTGGTTGCGTGGTGGATAAACGCTTCCGGCCCTGATAGCCTGGAATCCGACGGTAGTCACCGACAAGCCGAAACGCTTGTCACGCTCATTGACAATTAGGTATTTAAAATCAGCGCCTTGGTCGTTGTAATGCATGTTTCTCTGTTTTAAAATTAGGTCACACTTATCGGCAAATATACAATTTTTTATCTTAACAGCCTCTAACCTTTTTGTTCTAAGTGTTTCTGGAGGTATAATTTTAGTTTCTTATGTATGCAAATGGGGGAAATTTAGAACAAATCTTATGGAATATTTGCTTAAAATGCTTTTTTTTGCGAATATTGCATCAAATCTTAAAGTTGAATCTATGCACTTGGCACACCGTAACTGCGAATATATTCTTGGAGTAATATATCTTTTTGTTTTTCCTGTTTTGCTTTGGGCTGATAATAAGGTGAATACTTATCATTTTAAATCCATTTCCACTTCGGTGAACTTCCCTACCAATGAAGTCAGGAAGTTATTTCAGGATAGCCAGGGGTATATATGGATTTCGACCTACAATGGTCTCTTGCGTTACGATGGTTATTCTATTGTTGTATATAAACCCGATGGAGTGAATCATGGACGTTCCATTGATAGTTTTGTGAATATGGTGGCCGAAGACAAGGAGAATAATTTGTGGATAGGTACGCACAATGGATTATACGTGTTGCATAAAGAAACGGATGAGATAGAGAAAATAATCAGTCCTTTGTTACAGGTAAGCAATGTAGAAAGTATCCTTTATGCAAGTAACGGAGATTTATGGGTGGGAAGCAACAAGGGATTGTTTCGCAGAAAAGCCGGCAGCCGTACTTTCGATTGTGAAAAAAACATGGATATAAAGTCTGTTGTCGAAGACCGGAAAGGTCAAATATGGATTGGTACTTGGGAACAGGGGCTGCTGCGTTATAGTCCTCAAGAGGAATTGTATTATACTTACGACGGGATTAACCCTGGTAATTCGGCGCATGTCATATTTCAGGATGAAGCCGGGAATATTTGGATCGGTACCTGGCGGTATGGACTGGTGAAACTCATTAATCCGTATGATTCGGAACATTTCTCATTTAAAACATTCCGGAACATCAAGGGAAATTCTCATTCTCTGTTGGATAATATTATCTACGCCATTGCTCAGGATAAAAATTCCGGGAAGCTCTGGATCGGTTCACGCAGTGGGGTCAGTATTTTGGAAGATGAATCGGGAGACGGGAATTTTACCAATATTGTTCCGGGCAACCTTCAAGGAGATTTACCTTTTAATGAGGTGAACTCTCTGTTGTGCAGTAAAGACGGGCTGATGTGGCTGGGTATGTTGGGAGGAGGTGTTTGTACTGTAAATACAAATAAGTTCCGGTTTAATTATGATTCTTTGGAGGCTTTGCGTGAGCATTGCCCTACCAGCTCTGTCCGCAGTGTCTATCAGGAGGATAATGGGAATCTGTGGATGGGAATCATGGGATTCGGTCTGGTATTTTATGATATGAAACAGCATACCATTGTTCCTTACCGCTCTCATCCTGTATTGAAGAATATGGGATATACATCGACGGTCAATGATATTATTTATCGTAAAAGGACAAATGAATTGTGTTTTGCCACTTGGGATGACGGAGTGTGGTTCTATAATGTCAAAGCCGGGAAAGCACACGTGATAAATACCGTTACCAATCCGGAGCTGAGTGATATTTGTATTTATTCTTTGTTGGAAGATTCGAAAGGGAATCTGTGGTTGGGGACACGTTCGGGAGTGTTTATCTTGGATACGGAATCAAGACTTCATTCTTTGAATGAACTGGTGACTTTGACAAATCAGGCATTGCCCCAAATTTCTATTTTCAAAATGGCGGAAGATCAAGATGGCTTTATCTGGATAGCGACTAGTAATGAAGGGGTATGGCGGATAGATACATCCGGAGAAACATATAAGGTTAAGTTTTATACGCCTTCGGATGGTACATTATCCACTGTCGGGGCGATGAGTGTTTGTGTGGATGGATACAACAGAGTATGGGTGGGGTCGAATGGTAACGGACTCGATTTGTATGACCGGAAGAATGATCGTTTTGTTTCAGTCTTGAATGATTATTTCCGGAATGGAGATGTTGTTTTCAGCATGCTGGAGGATGATGAGCATACTTTATGGCTTACTACCAATGCGGAAATGTATCACATTGATATACCTTTGGACGGTGCTGCACCGAAAATACATACCTATACGGTAGATGATGGTTTGCAAGACCATATGTTTAACCGGAATTCTTGCTTCAAGGGGGCGGATGGGAAACTTTTCTTCGGAGGATTCCGTGGATTGAACAGTTTTTATCCTGATAAAATAGTTCAGGATACTGCCTATTCTCCGGTAGTAATTACAGATATAAAGGTACATAATGTATCGGTACGTACCTATCCTCTTTCCGTCAGAGAGGGGATTGCTGCAAACAGAGCTATTGATTTTATTGATAAAATTGTATTAGGATACCGGGAGAATAATTTCAGTCTTGATTTTTCAATATTGAACTATATCAATCCTGAGTTGAACCGTTATTTATATCGGTTGGAGGGATATGACAAGGAATGGTTGTCCGTTGAGGCTGGACGTCGGTTTGCCTATTATAACAATCTTCCGGCAGGTACTTATACTTTTTGTGTAAAGGGAGCCAATCAGAATGGAATCTGGTCTCCGGATATGAAATGTCTGCGTATAACTATTCTTCCGCCGCCTTGGTTATCGTGGTGGGCTTATTGCCTTTATGTCTTGTTGTTCGTTTCATTGGCATGGTATACTTATCGGATTGTCAGAAACCGTATCCGGATGAAACAGGCCATAGAGATGGGGAAGATAGAACGGCAGAAAATGGAGGAAATCAATCATGCTAAATTACAGTTCTTTACCAATATCACTCATGAGTTGCTGACTCCGCTTTCTATTATATCGGCTTCGGTGGATGAACTGAAACAAGAAGTACCGGCAAGTTCGTCGGTTTGTTCTGTAATAGCTGATAATACTGTGCGGTTAATCCGGTTGATTCAGCAAATCTTAGAGTTCAGGAAAGTGGAGAATGGCAAGTTGCGGCTAAAAGTTTCGCATGGAAATGTCAGTATGTTCTTGAAAAAATCAGTGTCGGCTTTCGCTCCTTTGGTTAAAAAGCAGAAATTGTCCATACAATTTGATTTGTCTGAAGAATATTCGGGATATTTTGATGTGGATAAATTGGATAAAGTGGTGTACAATCTGCTTTCCAATGCCGCTAAATATACTCCTGAAGGAGGAACTATTGTGGTGTCGCAGGCTCATGATGAGGAAAAGAGGACTTTTAAATTGAGTGTGAACAATCCCGGCGAGTTGATTCCAAAAGAGAAATTGGATCATATGTTCGAGAGATTCTATGAAGGGGAGTATCGTAAATTCCATACCATAGGGACGGGTATCGGTTTGTCGCTGACTAAAGATTTGGTATTGTTGCATCATGGAACGATACAGGTATTTAGCGATAAGGAGGAAGGGAATACTTTTGTGGTTGAAATTCCTATAGGACGTGAGGCTTTTGCTGAAGATGAGGTAGACGAGAATACTGAAAATGTGGACTATGCTGTTTTATCGGCAGATGAAATGGAGAATGTCTCGGAGATTGATATGTTGGAAGAGAAACCGGCAGCATCGACTATTTTGTTAGTGGAGGATAATGAGGAATTATTGGCTTTGATGGTTCGTCTGTTGCATGGCAAATACCATATTCTGAAGGCCGCTAATGGAACGGAAGCTTTGGAGATCCTTGCCAAACAGGAAGTGGATTTAATTGTTTCCGATGTTATGATGCCCGAAATGGACGGTATGGAATTGTGCCGCCGGGTGAAGACTCAATTTGAGACCTGCCATATTCCATTGATTTTGTTAACGGCCAAGACTAGTGATGAAGACCATGTGGAAGGGTATGAGTCTGGGGCCGATGGTTATATCTGTAAACCGCTCCGCCTCTCTGTCTTGTTTGCCAAGATAGATAACTTGTTGAAACGGCGCAAACGTATGGGGGTGGATTTTCGTAAGCAGTTGGTCTTTGAAGCCAAAGAATTAAATTACACCTCGATGGACGAAGCTTTCATTCGGAAAGCGGTGGATTGTGTGAATGCCCATTTGAGTGATTGTGATTTTGAACATGCACAGTTTATGGCGGAGATGGGTATGGCCCGGACTACACTAGCAGATAAATTGAAACTGTTGACCGGACTTACTCCCTCTGCATTTATCAGCAATGTCCGTTTGCAAGCGGCTTGTCGGCTGATAGACGAGAAAAAGAAAATCCGTATAGCCGATTTGGCGTATGCCGTAGGTTTCAACGACCCTAAATATTTCAGTTCCTGCTTTAAGAAGAAATTCGGACTTTCTCCTACAGAGTATATGATGAAGTATGATGGCTGATTATTACCGGAAATAGGCTCTATAGGGAATAAACAGCCTTTTTCCGGTAATAATTCTCCCTGTTTCTTTTCTGTTCCTCTTACTTTTGCTGGCAAATAAAACGAATTATCTTTATTTGTTAGACCTTTAAAAAAAGTATTATGAACATGAAAACTCTGACAGAAACCAGTACATTCCGGGTACTGAGCCTATTGCTGTGTCTCTGCTTCTTCATCCCTGCGATGAATGTGAGCGCTTCCAGTCTGCAAGCAGACAAGTTTAAAGTTTCCGGTATTGTAAAAGATGCCACAGGCGAACCGGTCATCGGTGCCAGTGTGGTTGAAAAAGGAACAACCAATGGAACGGTGACTGATTTGGATGGTAATTTCAATCTCACGGTGGCTTCTAATTCTACTATTGTCATTTCTTTTATAGGATATTCCGATCAGGAATATCGTATTTCGAAAGACAATACGGTGCTGAATGTAAATCTGAAGGAAGATACGGAAATGATTGACGAAGTGGTAGTAGTCGGTTATGGCGTGCAGAAGAAGGAAAATCTGACGGGTTCTGTTGCTGCTGTAAATTTCAAGGATGTAGCTTCTATGCCGGTAGCGAATACTGCCAATATGCTTCAGGGTCGTTTGCCGGGTGTTATGTTGACCAACAATGGTGCCCAGGCCGGTCATGACAGTCCCGAAATCCGTATCCGTGGTGTAGGAACTTTTGAACACAATGATCCGATGGTCTTGATCGATGGAGTGGAAAGCTCGGTAAGCCAGATTGCGGAAATCCCTGCAGATGATATTGAAAGTGTTTCCGTATTGAAGGATGCGGCTTCGGCTTCTATTTATGGTGTACGTGCTGCCAACGGGGTTATTCTGGTGACTACCAAACGGGGCGGTGAGCAGAAACCTACCATTACATATTCCGGTAGTATCGCTTTGCAAGAAGCTACCGTGCTGCCCGATTATGTGAATTCTTATGAATGGGCGAAGATGTATAACGAATGCTGGCCTTCCAAAGCATACACGGATGAAATGTTACAAAAGTTGCAAAACGGATCAGACCCCGATCATTTTGCCAATACCGATTGGGCTAAGGAAATGTTTCGTACAGCAGCCATGCACCAACACCATTTGTCTGTGAACGGTGGTAGTAAAGCGGTACATTACATGATTTCCACTCAGTATTTCCAGCAGGATGGTATCTTGCGTGAAACGGCCAATCAACGTTTTAATTTCCGTTCCAATCTGGATGCACAATTGGGTATTGTAAAATTAGGTCTGAATCTTTCGGGAAGCCGTCAGAACATTGATGAGCCTACTACCAGTGTTACCGGTGAAGGTTTGATGCGCTACCTTACTTGGTTTACCCGTCCTACTGTTCCTGTGCGTTATTCTAACGGACATTATGGATTTTTGGATGGAAATCCCAATATTTCCCAATCCGTATTCAAAAATCCGATTGAAGCTTTGAATATGGGCTATAAAGATAACAAGCATTATCGTTTTGATGGTAAATTCTTTGGTGAAATTGATATCATAAAAGGATTGAAGTTCCGTTCAAGTCTGGCTTATAAATATTATATGAACGATGTGACTACTTTCAATCCGAAGAATAATATAAGATACGATGCTGAAGGAAATGCGCTGACCACAGTCGGTACCAATAAACTGACAGATTATCATTATCTGGAAACGACTTATATTAATGAAAATATTCTGACCTATGATTTTTCTGTAGGAAAACATTCGTTCAATCTGTTGGCAGGCCATTCTATCCAGGCTACCCGTTGGGACAAGAATGAGGCGTCCAAGCAGGGATTCGCTACCGATAATATTTATGAAATGGATGGAGGTACTATGAATGACCATGTGACCGGATCAGCGGAAGAGAGTTCCTTGCAGTCATTCTTCGGACGCTTGAATTATAATTACGGAGGCCGTTATCTGTTAGAGATGAATGTCCGTCACGATGGTTCGTCACGTATGCCCAAGGCACATCGTTATGCTACCTTCCCTTCATTTTCGGGTGCATGGATCATGACAAATGAGAAATTTATGGAGAATGTGAAGTTCCTCCACTCATTGAAATTGCGTGGTAGCTGGGGTAAATTGGGTAATCAGGAAATTGGTAACTATGCTTATGCGGCTACATTGGCGGCTAGTGGCAGTTACTATTTCGGTGATAGCAAACAGATTGGTATGAAGACTGCCAAGATACCTAATGAGAACATTAAATGGGAAACAACTACTATTACAGACTTTGGTTTTGATGCTGCTTTTTGGGGTGGAAAGATCAATGTCACTTTTGACTGGTATGAGAAAAATACCTCGGATATTTTGATGAAGCTCGCTATGCCGGGTATTTTCCTGGGATCTTTGGATGCTCCTTATCAGAATGCGGGAAAGGTTCGTAACCGGGGTTGGGAACTGGCTGCTAATTATTTCGATCAGAAAGGTGACTGGGCATGGCAGGCAGGTTTCTCGCTTTCAGGTGTGAAAAATGAGATTACTGATATGAAAGGGGTAGAAGACATTAAGGATAATACGATCAATCGTGAAGGTGAAGCCATCGGCTCTTATTATGGGCTGAAAGCCATCGGTATCTATCGTACCCAGGCAGATTTGGACCGTGTAAATGCGAACGGACAGAAGATTCTGCAAAACAACCAGGAACCGCAATTAGGTGATATCATGTATGAAGATATAGACAATAATGGTAATATAAATGATGCTGACCGTACTATTATCGGAAATCCGTTCCCTAAAATGCAGTATTCTTTCAATCTGGGATTCTCTTATAAAGATTTTGATGTCAATACATTCTGGCAAGGCATTGCAGGTGTATATCGTTATAATTGGGATGAAACTACTATTTCCAACGGTGGAAACAAGACTAGCCGTTGGTTGGACAGATGGTCTGAAAGTAATCCGAATGGAAGCATGCCTCGTTTGGGAGGAACTATTAATAATAACTATTCTTCATTTTGGTTGACAAAAGGTGATTATTTGCGTCTGAAGAATTTGGAAATCGGATATACTTTCAGGCAAAGAGAGTTTTTGACCAAGTTGGGCGTTCAGAGTATCAGACTCTATTTGGCAGGAACTAATTTGCTTACTTTCACTTCCTTGGACGATTATGATCCTGAAAAACTGAGTACAGATTCCCGTAATGATGTACATCCCAATACAAGAACTTATTCATTTGGTGTTAACGTTAAATTT
This sequence comes from Phocaeicola sp. GP0067, assembly GCF_031119655.1. Classification (NCBI taxonomy): domain Bacteria; kingdom Pseudomonadati; phylum Bacteroidota; class Bacteroidia; order Bacteroidales; family Bacteroidaceae; genus Phocaeicola; species Phocaeicola sp. GP0067. The sequence continues at coordinate 81,206 of NZ_JAVHZY010000005.1, read as the reverse complement.
TAAAAGCAACAACTATGAAATCAATTAATAACTTTATAGGGCTGGCTCTGTTGTCAGGAGCTTTGCTGACTTCTTGCTCTGACAGCTTTTTGCAGAGGGACTCATTGACAGAATCTTCATCCAATACATTTTGGCAGACGCCGGATGATGCTTTGATGGCGTTGGCATCTTGTTATGATGCTTTGCAGAGCAATCAGCTTTATAATTCCGACCAATATTCATTGGGCCCTTTATATATGGATTGTATATCAGATAATGGCGGGCATTTTAATTGGAGTGGCTGGATGGAAGGTTATGATATGGCTATGGGAATTCATACCCCAAGTTCTTCTATCATTGGCAGTTATTGGAAAGATTGCTATGAAGTGATCAGCCGTTGTAATGTGCTGATTGCTAATATTGATAGAGTGGATATGGATGCTTCCCAAAAGGCGATTTATCAGGCTGAGGCAAAGACCATACGTGCATTGATGTATATAAACTTGACTATGACGTATCAGGATGTTCCTTTCCTGACCGCCCCTTTGACCATTGACGAGGCTGAATGTGAAAAGACGGACCGTGCGGCTATTGTGGCTCATGTTATGACTGATTTGCAGGATGCGGCTGAAGTACTTCCGCAAAACGCGTCTTCACGGGGTCATATCACCAAAGGAGCTGCTCTTTCCTTACTGGGGCGTGTGGCTTTGTATAATGAAAAATGGGATGACGCGATTGCTGCTTATAAGCAGGTGCAGGGTTTGGGATACTCGCTTGATCCGAGTTATGCCAAACTGTTTACTCAAAGTGGAGAAACTTCTCCTGAAATCATTTTTGCAGTCCGTTATGAAGGACCGGGTATGAGTGAAGGTGCTGCTTTTAATGCGCATTGGAATACTCCGCTGGAAGCAATGAATGGTACTATAGATTTGGCGGATGCTTATTATTGCAAAGACGGTAAACCGACTACCGATACGAAGATAGCCGAACTGAACGGTGGGGGTGGCTTGGATGTCAGCAAGCCTAATCCTGCTCATTTTGAGAATCGTGATCCGCGTTTATATAGCACTTTGTTTGTTCCCGGTATGCTTTGGAACGGTAAAGGAGGTATAGATACTTCGGCTTCAAATCCGTATGCCAATGTATATGGCGGAGCTGCCGCTTCTCTGTCTACCGTATATGTTTATAAGTATTTTGATCCTACGGATACTTCTAACTCTTGGGATAATGGACAAGACTTTTATGTGGTGCGTTATGCCGAAGTTTTATTATCTTTGGCGGAGGCGATGGTACAGAAAGGAGGCTATGTTTATAGTGATGTAACTGCTTTGGTTAATGAAGTGCGGCAACGTGCGGATGTGAACATGCCCACAGTAGAGGAAGTGGAAGGCACTTCTCTTTCTAAAGATGAATTGTTGGAAGTCATTAAGCATGAGCGTCGTGTGGAACTGGCTTTTGAAGGTTTGCGTTTGTTTGACCTTTATCGTTGGAAGGAATTGGATAAGGCGGTAGCCAATATAGAGAATGAACGCACTATGTATGGCTTGGCTTATGAAGCACGTAAGTTCAACGGTGAGAGGGATTATGTATGGCCTTTGCCGACTGCCGAACTGGATACTAACAAGAAACTGGTTCAGCACGACTTGTGGAAGTAATGTGGAGTGCAGGTTTTCATCACAGGGTACACGGACTGTCACAAAGAAGTAGGAGGCAAATAACCTTTAAATCAAAAAACTGTGTGAATTTGCGTAATCTGTGGTGAAGCCTGGTTGTTCTGACAACTTCTGGAATAAAATTGATAACTTTTTAAAAACGGAAGAGAAATGAGAAAAACAATGATCCTTCTTTTATTTTCCTTCCTGTTGGCAGCATGTTCTGATAGTCCAGTGTGCTATTATCTGGATGCTACCGGCGGTGATGATAATAATAGTGGGTTAGCCCCGGATGAAGCATGGAAAAGTCTGGAAAAGCTACGTGGTGTGAAATTACTGCCGGGCAATAAAGTTTTGTTGAAGCGCGGTGAGGTTTTTAATGGCGAACTTGAAATCACCGGACAGGGTATACCCGAAGATCGTATTTATATAGATGCTTATGGTGATGGTGAACGGAAACCTTGCATTGTGGGATATGATACTTCCTTGTATGCAGCCCGTATCTGTAATTCGGACTATATAACGATGCAGAATTTGGAAATCGTGAATACAGGCAGGCAGCCTCTGCCTTATCGTTCGGGCTTGAAGATAGAGTGTATGGATTATGGCGTATCGCAGAACATTGTTGTCAATAATGTGACTGTACGGGATGTCAATGGTTCGTTGGTAAAAGAAAAAGGCGGAGGGTGCGGTATTTATATAGTGAATGGCGGTGAAAAGAAAATTTCAACATTCAATAGGTTAACCATAGAGAACTGCCATATTTTGAGATGTACCCGTAATGCTATGATTTGGGCTGCTTATAGCGACCGGCAGAACTGGCATCCCAGCAAGCATACCGTGATACGGGGAAATTTGATAGAGGAAGTACCAGGGGATGGTATTGTACCTATCGGTTGTGACAGTACCTTGATAGAATACAATGTAATGCGTGACTGTCCTGATATGCTTCCTGACACAGAGGCGGCAGCAGGTATTTGGCCGTGGAGTTGTGATAATACTTTGGTGCAGTTTAATGAGGTAAGTGGTCATAAAGCTCCGTGGGATGCACAGGGATTTGATTCGGATTGGAATTGCCGGGGAACGGTCATTCAGTACAATTATAGTCATGATAACTATGGTGGCTTGGTATTGGTTTGCAATGACGGCACGGCCGACGCATCTTTTAATGTAGGTAACTTGGGCACTATAGTCCGTTACAATGTGAGTATAGGTGACGGAGTGCGGCCTGAACCGACTCGTGCCGGGATGTTCTCACCGGCTGTTCATCTGGCAGGTCCTGTAAAGGATAGTCGCATTACCCGTAACATTATTCATGTGAACCGTAAACCTGCGGCTGATATCGACCGTACTATGATTACTTTGGATTCATGGGGCGGATATCCGGATAGTACATTTATTAGTGGGAATATTTTTTATGCTCCCGAATCCAGCAGATTCCAGTTGACAGAATCTACACATAATTTCTTTGAAGGCAATTATTACCTTGGCCGGTTCGAGAAATTACCTGAAGATGGTAAAGCCTGCCAATCAGCTGAAATTTATCAGAAGGAAGTACTGGCAAAGGATGAAAACGGTTATCAGGGCTTGGCTTTGTTGATGGATACGGTGGAAGTGACCGGAGTAAAAGGAGTTTTTGTCAATAAGGAAGCCATTGAGAATTTCTTTAGCCGGTTAGAGAAATAAGTAAATAATAGCTGTAATTTAATGAGGGGAGCAAAACTAAAATGACCTGATCATATAGTTCGATAGGTTGTTTTAGTTTTGACATCCCCCTTTTTTATTTATGGTTCATTCTTTCTTCTTTAGATCCATTTCTCCGGAGAAAGAAATAGATTGTCTGTTTGTGGGGGTGACCTGTATGTTACTGCTGCCATTGGGATAAATGGTGATATTGTAAAGGTAATTGTCTTCCTCGTTCCGTACTTCTAGTGTGATTTTAGCATTTCCCTTTTTGCTATATGTTGAAGTATATTCTGATAAAGGAGCACTAAAATTTAATCCTTTTCCACCTCCGTAAGGAACGTTATACGCCACTCCGAAATAAGGCAGATAGGAATATACCGAATCGTTTCTTATTTCTAAAGAATAATCGGAAGTCAGGTGTTTGCTGCCTCCTTTCATAGGCATTACCCGGTCCACATTGATTTTGTATGCCTTTGCGTCAACAGCCTCGCGTACTGCTTGTTCTCTTTGTTGTTTCTTCTCTTTCTTGTTCTGAGCCGTTATAGGTATCATACTGCCTGATAGAAGGAGACTTGCCAAAAGGAATAATTTATTTGCTTTCATATCTCTCTGTAGGTTTAGTGAATCTGTCTTTGCCAAAGATAGCCAAAAAGAATACTCATTGTTCTGAAAAAAACATAAGATAATCAAACTGTCAATGAGTTAAGTACGCGATTTATCTTTTGAGTCCCGATAATAAAAAAGATGATTTGTCCCCATGCGGAGTCAAATCATCTTTAAAATCTCCCCATTAGGGGAAGACTATAAAATATTATTTGGGTAGATTAAAAGCCACACTCATTTCTTTCATCTGTTCCTGACTCATACCGTCCGGCTCAAATCCCATATTCTTGGCAGCGATGTAAATCAATGCGGATTTATTTAAAACATCGATTTGGTCGAATGCGGCCATTACGTCACGGTCAACGGCAAAAATGCCGTGTTTTTCCCACATAACGACATCATAATCGGCTAGTTCCTTGATGGTTGCATCGGCTAATTCTACAGAACTAGGCAATTGATAAGGAATCATGCCCAGGCCACGCGGACAGAATGCTTTTGTTTCAGGAATCATACTCCATAACAGGTTGGTTGCCACATCTTTTTCCATGAACTTTTTGTTGTGAGACAGGGCAATCAGTTCGATGGGGTGTGTATGCACGGATGCTTTGTAAGGAGAACCTATGCTGATGAGGTAATTGTGTACGCTCAGGTGGGAGGGAACTTCCGAAGTAGGTTGAACCGGTTTGTCGGCAATGATGACATAGCTGGCACAGTCATCCAAAATACGGATGACAGAACCGTTGTCCATAGGCCAACGCGCCAAATCCCGCATACGCATATTGGTTCCTTTGCAATAAAAATAACAGCCTTTCAAGTGAGGCAGTGTTACACCGATTTGTTTTACTTCGCTGATAGCGGGCATCTGACGGATTTCATCGTCTACATATTCGGTGATATTGACGGTGATATTACCTCCGTTACGTTCGGCCCATCCTTTTTGCCACAAATATCCGGCTACTTCGGCTACTTTATTCACCTCTTTGGCCAATTCAGGGCGATTGTCTAAGATTGATTTCATATCTTTTTTATTTGATTGTTCATAGGATATTGTTATTCATCTTTTTCATTCTGAATAACAGTATGCTACAAATATAGTAATTCTTTTAAAATAAATTAGGAAATACGAGAGAAAAGATAAGAACTACCAGTCCGGTTATCAGAACAGTGATAGTCCGGGTAGATACGCCTTTCCATTCTTTTAATAAAATACCCCATACGTTACTGAAAGTAACATTCAAAGCCATCAATATACACCATGAGAAAGCTAGCAGTACAGGACTTCCGGTCAGGAAACTTTTACCCATTTCCAAACCGAAGAATTGCATATACCACAGTACTCCTGCCAAAGCACAGAATATCAAGTTATTTCCCCATACATTGCTTTTGGCATAATCACTCATGGTTTTGTTGGCTATATTTTGTTGCAGACAGTAAACCGCATTAGTCAGGAAACCGCCTAATGTTACCAGGAAGATTACGGGAAGTCCTGCATAAAGCCCTTCTACGCCTCCTGCCAATGCAGCTTCCTTGATGGGCGTTCCGGCATCGAGTCCTAAAGCGAAACAGGCACTCATCACACCTGCCAGTAGGGCTACCAACAGTCCTTTGGTCAGAGCGAAATCTTTTACTGCCGCGCGTTTTTCTTCTTCGCTCATGTTTTTGGCGCGAAGACTGCCGGCATATCCTATAATGGCAATACCCGACAAAGTGATACATACTCCCAGTAAAAGAATAAGTCCGTTTCCTTCAAACAGGTTGGTTCCGGCAAAAATGGCGGGAAAAAGTGTGCCGAATCCGGCACAGGTGCCCAGTGCGATACTTTGTCCTAAGGCCACTCCCAGATAACGCATGGAAAGACCGAAGGTGAGACCGCCTACTCCCCATAATATACCATAAAAGATGCTCATCGGAGCACCTCCTGTTCCCCAAAGGTCAAATAAACTGCTTCCTTGAGGGATACCTAGCAACGCACCCAATAACGGGAATACCAGCCAGGCAAATACACCTTGTAGCAGCCAGAAACTTTCCCAACTCCATTCTTTCACTTTTTTTATAGGTACGTATGAACTGGATTGGCAGAAACTTCCTATGGCGATGATGATTAATCCGATAATGATTTCCATTGTTTATATTCTTTAAGGCTACAACTATGTTCCCGGTAGGGGCAGCACTTGAGGCCGCCCCTACGGAAGACAATCTTGTAGTTGGATATTGATTAGCGTTTCGAAGTGACTTCTGCTTCGTATTTCTCTACTTCTGCAATGAACTCTTCGCCTACGGGTACATTGTTCTTCAAGCAGAACATATCCCATACAGCATTCCAAGGCAAAGCTTTTTCTTCTTCGAGCAGAGCCAGACGTTGGAAGCCTTGTCCGTTTGCTTCATATTCGCGCAGTTTGGCAATCGGTTCCAATAAAGCGCGTACCATACATTTTTGAGCCGCGCGGCTGCCTATAACGTATGCACCAATGCGGTTGATGGAAGCATCGAAGTAGTCAAGTCCATAGTGTACACGATCCAAGGCGTTGCAACGAACGATTTCGCTGAATAAATCCATAGTCGGGTCGTCCATGATGGTTACATGGTCTGAGTCCCAACGTACGGGGCGGCTTACGTGCAGCATCAGTTCGGGGACATACAACAACAAGGAAGAAACTTTGTCGGCAACACTTTCTGTCGGGTGGAAATGGCCGGTATCCAAGGTAATCATTTTGTTGTTCTTGGCACCGTAGCCAATATAGAAATCATTAGAACCTACTGTATAGCTTTCCAGTCCGATACCGAATACTTTTGATTCGATACAGTCTTTCATGTTCTTATATTCTGTTGCGAAAATCTGATCCAGAGAGTCTTTCAACAAAGCACGGTATTTCATGCGGTTTACAGTGATGTCTTTGCTGCCATCGTGTACCCACAGGTTCATGATACAAGGATCGCCCTGGGCTTTACCCATCTCTTCGGCTACGGCACGACAACGTTTGGTGTGCTCAATCCAGAAGTTGCGGATACCTTCATCGGGATTTGATAAAGACAAGTCACCGCTTTTAGGATGAGAGAATGAAGTAGAGTTGAAATCCAGTTTCATGTTGTTTTCCTTACCCCATTCAATCCAGCTTTTGAAGTGTTCGGGTTCTACTTCGTCACGATCTACGACTTTTCCTTGGAAGTCGCCATAAATTTCGTGCAGATTCAAACGGTGAGTACCTGGTATATATGAAGCTGCTTTCAGAATGTCTGCACGTAGTTCGTCGATGTTGCGGGCTTTGCCGGGATAGTTACCTGTAGCCTGGATACCACCGGTCAATGAACCTGCCTGAACTTCGAAGCCGGTTACATCATCTGCTTGCCAGCAATGCAGTGACAGATGGAAATTCTGCATGGTTTCCATTACTTTTTCTGTGTCGACACCTACAGCGGCATAACGTTCTTTTGCGATCTCATACGCTTTATTAATCAATTCTTCTTTCATGATATTATTTGTTTGTTTAATGAATAAATTTCAAGGTGAATATTAAATATCTTCTCTATAATGAGCTAAATACTTCTTATATGCTTCTTCCCATTCTTCTGCTTGCTGGGGTTCAAAAGAAACGGTTTCTATGGAAGTGCTGATTAGTTGGCGCATAGCCGCGATATCGCTTACCAGCCCGTTGGCTTTTGCCTGTAACATAATGTTACCGATAGCTGTCCCTTCACTGGGACCTGCTATGACAGGTACGCCCACTGCATTGCAAGTGAACTGGTTTAACAGATTGTTTCGTGAGCCTCCACCGATAATGTGCAGCTTTTCGATGGGGAACGGGGCCATTTGTTGCAAATAGCCGAATACTTGTTTGTAGCGCAGGGCAAGACTGTCGAATATGCAACGGGTGATTTCGCCATAACTCTGTGGTACAGGTTGGTTGGTTTCTTTGCAATAATGTCCGATGGCTTGAATCATAGATGTCGGATTGGAGAAGCAGGGGGCATCGGGATTGATGAGACTGCGGAAAGCGGGAACTGTCAGAGCGGCATCTATCAGTTCTGTGTAAGAATAGTTGTTGGTTGCTTCCCATTCTTTGCGGCAACGCTCCAACAGCCACATGCCACAGATGTTTTTCAGGAACCGGGTAGTTCCTTCCACACCTCCTTCATTGGTGAAGTTCTGTTCAAAGCTTTCCTTATTTATAATGGCATCTTTCACTTCAATTCCCATCAGGCTCCACGTACCGGAACTCAGATAAGCGAATCTTTCGTTTTGTGCTGGTACGGCAGCCACGGCTGAACCTGTGTCATGACCGGCAACGGCAATGACTGGAATAGCTCCCAGACCTGTGATTTTCTGCACTTCTTCTGTCAGTACTCCGATAGGCTCTCCCGGGAAAACGAAACGGCCGAACTGTTCTTCCTTGATATCTGCTACATCCAGCAGTTCCTTTTCGAAGCGTTTGGTGCGTGGATTCAACATCTGGGAAGTAGAAGCGATGGTATATTCTGTTACCATTTTACCGGTCAGCATATAGCTTAAGGCATCCGGCATAAACAGTATTTTATCGGCTGCTTCCAAGGCCGAGCAATGATTGCGGTGGAGTGTTGACAATTGGAACAAGGAATTGAAATTCATAATTTGAATTCCAGTGATGTCATATACTCGTTCACGGGGAATATGGGTAAAATATTCTTCAGGTGCACCTGTTGTGTGAGGGTCGCGGTAGCAATAAGGATTGCGGAGTAACTCTCCGTCTTTGCCCACGAATACGAAATCCACCCCCCAAGTATCGATACCGATGGACCGGATAGGCAGATTGTCTTTGGCTACCACTTTCAGTCCCCTGATAATTTCATTGTATAAGGCGTAAATATCCCAATAACAATGTCCTCCGGTTTCTATAATATGATTAGGGAAACGAGTCAGTTCTTTCAACTCCATTTTGCCTTCTCCCAGGCAACCTAAGATGGTACGTCCACTGGTGGCACCCAGGTCTACCGCAAAGAAATAAGTGTGTTCCATGCCTTTATTTTTGATTTTAAGGAATTAATAGTGATGCAAAAATAGTTTATTCCCCGAAAGTCGTCCTTGTTTTTTTGATATTATAACTGTTGGATTTGGTTGTACCTGCCGTAAAACATAATATTACCGTCTTTTTAAGAAGATCGCATTGAAAAGAAGAATTTGGTGTGATTTTGGTTTACTCTTGGGATGATGGATAAGAGCTTTATTGAAAATATGCATAAAGTCGCAAAAATATTCTCTTTTTTGTATCTATATTCCCGAATATTCTGTAATTTTGCAGCCGAATCAGAATAATTATGCAGTATGAAGAGCAAGAATAGCAGACTTGATGCCATTAAGATTATTATTTCGAGCAAGGAAGTAGGTAGCCAGGAAGAGTTGTTGCAGGAATTGGCGAAAGAAGGATTCCGATTGACCCAAGCTACTTTGTCTCGTGACTTGAAGCAGTTGAAAGTGGCGAAAGCAGCCAGTATGAACGGAAATTATGTATATGTATTGCCAAACAATACCATGTACAAACGTATGACTGAGCAACATTCGGCCAGTGAGATGTTGATGCATAATGGATTTATTTCCATTGAATTTTCGGCTAATCTGGCAGTAATCAAGACTCGTCCCGGATATGCTAGTAGTTTGGCTTATGATATTGATAACCGGAACTTTGATGAAATATTGGGAACTATTGCTGGTGATGATACTATTATGCTTGTCATTCGTGAAGGCTGCACAAGAGCGGGAGTGAAGAATGCGCTTTCATTGATTATACCGAATATACAATAAAATAATATAGATAAAAAAGGAAATGGATGCTAAACAAGTGGATGTGATGGTGGCAGATGCCTCACATGAAGTTTACGTTGATAAAATTTTAGATACTATTAGAGAGGCGGCTAAGGTACGCGGAACAGGCATTGCAGAACGCACACATGAATATGTGACTACAAAGATGAAAGAAGGAAAGGCGATTATTGCCTTATGTGGAGAGGATTTTGCAGGATTTACCTATATTGAGTCATGGGGAAACAAGCAATATGTAGCAACTTCGGGATTGATTGTGCATCCCAATTATCGTGGGATGGGTTTGGCCAAGCGTATAAAGGCGGCTTCGTTCCGATTGGCACGTCTGCGATGGCCTAAAGCGAAGATATTCAGTCTGACCAGTGGTGCGGCGGTAATGAAAATGAATACAGAACTGGGATATGTTCCTGTAACTTTCAATGAACTGACTGATGATGAGGCCTTTTGGAAAGGTTGTGAAGGCTGTATCAATCACGATATATTAGTGGCAAAGAACCGTAAGTTCTGTATTTGTACAGCCATGCTTTACGATCCGGCTTTGCACGAAGAAGACACTATTTAATAAATTAAAAATTAAGAATTAAAAATTAAAAATTAAAAGATGGCTGCGCGTTCATGTACTTATTTCTCAGTTTTCAATTTTTAATTCTCAATTAAAATAATATCATTATGGAAGAAAAAAAGAAAAAAGTAGTAGTAGCATTCAGCGGGGGGCTTGATACCTCTTTCACTGTAATGTATCTGGCTAAGGAAAAAGGGTATGAAGTGTATGCTGCTTGTGCAAACACGGGTGGTTTCAGTGAGGAGCAGCTGAAGCAGAACGAAGAGAACGCTTACAAACTGGGTGCTGTGAAGTATGTGACATTGGATGTGACCCGGGAATACTATGAGAAGAGCTTGAAATATATGGTATTCGGTAATGTGCTCCGTAATGGTACTTATCCTATTTCTGTAAGTTCTGAACGTATCTTCCAAGGGTTGGCCATAGCACGTTATGCTAATGAAATAGGTGCGGATGCTATCGCACACGGCTCGACTGGTGCGGGTAATGACCAGATTCGTTTCGATATGACTTTTCTGGTATTGGCTCCGGGGGTTGAGATCATCACATTGACCCGTGACATGGCATTAAGCCGTCAGCAGGAAATTGATTATTTGAATGAACATGGTTTTGCCGCTGACTTTACAAAATTGAAATATTCTTATAATGTAGGTCTTTGGGGAACTTCTATCTGCGGTGGGGAAATATTGGACTCTGCGCAGGGTTTGCCCGAAAGTGCTTATTTGAAACAGGTGACCAAGGAAGGAAGCGAACAGCTTCGTCTTACATTTGAAAAAGGTGAGCTGAAGGCTGTTAATGACGAGAAGTTTGATGATCCTATCAAGGCTATTCAGAAAGTGGAAGAGATCGGTGCACCCTACGGTATCGGCCGTGACATGCACGTTGGGGATACCATTATCGGTATCAAAGGGCGTGTAGGATTCGAGGCTGCTGCTCCTATGCTGATTATCGGAGCCCATCGTTTCCTTGAAAAATATACGTTGAGCAAGTGGCAGCAATACTGGAAAGACCAGGTTGCCAACTGGTATGGAATGTTCTTGCATGAAAGTCAGTATCTGGAACCGGTAATGCGCGATATTGAGGCAATGTTGCAGGAATCTCAGCGTAATGTAAACGGTACAGCTATCTTGGAACTCCGTCCGCTTTCATTCTCTACTGTGGGTGTTGAATCGAAAGACGACCTGGTGAAGACCAAATTCGGTGAATATGGTGAAATGCAGAAGGGATGGACAGCAGAAGATGCCAAAGGCTTTATCAAAGTGACTTCTACACCTTTGCGTGTTTATTATAATAACCACAAGGACGAAGAAATTTAATAAGTATGATTAAAGCAGGAATTATCGGTGGGGCAGGTTATACGGCGGGCGAATTGATTCGTCTGCTGATTAATCACCCTGATGTAGACATAAAGTTTATAAACAGCAGCAGTAACGCCGGCAATAAGATTACCGACGTACATGAGGGACTCTATGGTGAAACGGATTTGGTTTTTACCGACGAACTTCCTCTGGATGAGATTGATGTATTGTTCTTCTGTACGGCTCATGGAGATACAAAGAAGTTTATGGATAGTCACAATGTACCCGAGGATTTGAAAATCATAGACCTCAGTATGGACTACCGTATCAAGAGTGATGACCATGACTTCATCTATGGTTTGCCGGAACTGAACCGTCGTGCTATCTGCCATAGCAAGCACGTGGCCAATCCGGGATGTTTTGCCACTTGTATTCAATTGGGTTTATTGCCGTTAGCCAAACATCTGTTACTGAACGAGGATGTAATGGTAAATGCCATTACCGGAAGTACAGGGGCAGGGGTGAAACCGGGTGCTACCAGCCATTTCAGCTGGCGTAATAATAATATGAGCATCTATAAACCGTTTTCTCATCAGCATGTTCCCGAAATCAAGCAATCATTGAAACAGTTGCAAAACAGCTTTAATGCTGAAATAGATTTTATTCCTTACCGGGGTGATTTCCCGCGTGGTATCTTTGCTACTCTGGTAGTCAAATGCAAGGTGGAACTGGAAGAACTGGTGAAGATGTATCAAGACTATTATGCCGAGGATTCTTTCGTTCATATTGTAGACAAAAATATAGATTTGAAGCAGGTGGTGAACACCAACAAGTGTTTGATTCATTTGGAGAAGCATGGCGATAAACTGCTGGTTATCTCTTGCATTGACAACTTGTTGAAGGGGGCAAGCGGACAAGCGGTCCATAATATGAATCTCATGTTCAATCTGGAAGAAACCGTAGGGCTGAGGTTGAAACCGTCTGCTTTTTAATAAAGAAGAGTTTATGAAATTATTTGATGTATATCCTCTTTTTGACATAAACATTGTCAAGGGAAAAGGTTGTCATGTATGGGATGATCAAGGTACGGAATACCTTGATTTGTATGGTGGTCATGCGGTTATTTCTATCGGTCACGCACATCCGTATTATGTGGAAATGATAAGCAAGCAGGTTGCACAGTTGGGATTTTATTCCAATTCGGTGGTTAACAAGCTACAACAGGAAGTGGCAGACCGTTTAGGGAAACTTTCGGGTTATGATGATTATCAATTGTTTTTGATAAACAGTGGGGCCGAAGCTAATGAAAATGCGTTGAAACTGGCTTCTTTTTACAATGGTCGCAAACGTGTGCTTTCTTTTTGCAAAGCATTTCATGGACGTACTTCACTGGCAGTGGAGGTAACCCACAATCCGAAAATTATAGCCCCAATCAATGACAATGGGCATGTGACTTATCTGCCTTTGAACGATATAGAAGCAGCTAAAGCGGAATTGGCAAAAGGAGATGTCTGTGCGGTGATTATTGAAGGTATTCAAGGAGTAGGCGGTATTCAGGTTCCGGAAGTGAAATTCTTGAAAGAACTGAGTAAGGCTTGCGAAGAAGTGGATGCAGTACTTGTTTTGGATGAAATACAATCCGGCTACGGGCGTAGCGGTAAATTTTTTGCTCACCAACATGCAGGTATCCGTCCCGATATGATTACGGTTGCAAAGGGGATTGGCAATGGCTTTCCGATGGCTGGTGTCCTGATCAGTCCGAAATTCAAACCCGTATATGGACAATTGGGAACCACTTTTGGTGGTAACCACCTGGCTTGTGCTGCTGCTATCGCGGTGCTGGATGTTATGAAAGGTGAGAACCTGGTAGAGAATGCTGCCAAGGTAGGTGCTCATCTGCTGAAAGAATTGAAACAATTCCCACAGATTAAAGAGGTGCGTGGCGAAGGTTTGATGATCGGTATGGAATTTGACGAACCGATTAAGGAACTGCGTCAGCGTCTGCTGTTCGAACAGAAAGTATTTACCGGAGTCAGTGGTACGAATGTAATCCGTCTGCTCCCGCCTTTGTGTCTGACTATGGCTGAGGCTGATGAATTTATTGAACGCTTTCGTAAAGTGTTGGTATAAGCTGGAGATTCAAGAGGGATAATAATCAGCGAAAGAAAATAAGGTCTCGTCAGGAAACATTTCGGTTCCGGCGAGACTTTTTGATTTCATCTTCTTCAAAGTAATTTTATTTTTAGCTTTTCATAATACGTTCTTCTCCTTTTTTCCCTTATCTTTGTAGCTATAGACTTAATCTTTAATAATATGAAAGTAGCAATTATTGGTGCGGGAAATATGGGAGGGGCCATTGCTCGCGGCCTTGCCCAAGGCACTATCATTCCAGCGAGTGATGTAACAGTAGCCGATCCGTTCAGCGGAAGTCTGGAAACTCTACAGGCGGATTATCCGGAGATTAATGTGACAACGGAAAATCCGAAAGCGATAAAGGATGCCGATATCGTTATTCTGGCTGTAAAGCCGTGGTTGATAGACCAAGTGTTGAGTGTGGTTCATTTGACTCCCCGGCAAGTATTGGTTTCTATTGCAGGTGGTGTAACTTTCGAACAGCTGGTAAAGAGTGTAGGTCCGGAACAGACCATATTCCGTTTGATTCCCAATACTGCTATTTCTCAGTTGGAAAGTATGACTTTGATATCCAGTCGTAACGCCAGTAAGGAACAAGAACAACTGATGCTGGATATCTTTAATGAATTAGGATTGGCTATGCTTATTCCTGAAAGTCAGATGGCTGCTACTACGGCTTTGACTTCATGTGGTATCGCATATGTCTTGAAATATATTCAGGCAGCTATGCAGGCAGGTATTGAATTGGGGATCTATCCGAAAGATGCACAGAAAATGGTTGCCCAGTCTGTGAAAGGAGCCGCTTCCTTGATATTGAATAATGATACTCATCCCAGTGTGGAAATAGATAAGGTGTGTACGCCCGGTGGTATGACTATCAAGGGGATTAATGAATTGGATCACGAAGGGTTTGACTCAGCGATCATTAAAGCAATGAAGGCTTGTCTGAAATAGAAGCAACCTCATGGAAATGACGTGGATAACACGGTTCTCGTTTTTGTGTATTGTGTTATCTACGTTTTTATAGAAGGTACTTTTGCAGGTTTAGTATAAAAATATGCTCACTTTTTTGTTTCCGATTTCATATTTCATGTTATCTTTGCTATACAAGATCAGATCTAATGTGAAAGAGAAATATGATAAACACAGAATTGTTCAAAGAAGTGTCACCTTTGTCGGCCAAGGATTGCTTTATTTTGATAGAGCGTCAGAAATCGAATTTTAATTTTCCTATACATATACATCCCGAATATGAACTGAACTATATTGAGAATGCAAAAGGCGCACAACGCATTGTGGGAGACTCCATAGAAGAAATAGAAGAAGAGGAACTGGTGCTGGTCACCAATCCTCAATTGGAACATGCTTGGAGGGATTATAACAACAAGCCGCAGAATATCCATGAAATAACCATTCAGTTTCATTCCGATCTGCTTTCCGACCAGATTCTGAACAGGAACCAGATGATCAGCATTCGGGAACTTTTCCACCGTGCCCGTAAAGGAATCGTGTTCAGCAGGGAGACTATCGCAAAAGTCCGCCCGTTGTTGAAAACGCTGTCTTGCGAGAACGATAGTTTCTATTCCTTGATAAAACTGCTTGTTATTCTTCATGAATTATCATTGGACAAAGGGATGCGTGAGCTGTCAACCGGGCAGTTTGCCATTAACTCTGTTTCCAAAGAGCATACTAACGAGAAGTTGAACAAGGTGCTGGATTATGTTCATTTTCATTTTTCGGAAGTGATCCGTCTTGCAGATGTGGCTAAAATGGTAAATATGAGCGAGGCCTCATTCTGTCGTTTTATCAAACAGCATACTTCCAAAAGTTTTATCGATTTCCTTACTGATATCCGCTTGGGGGCCGCTTCACGTGCTTTGGTTGATTCTTCCTTGTCAATAGCTGAAATAGGATATGATTGTGGCTTTAATAATCTATCCAATTTCAACCGTATCTTTAAAAAGAAAAAAGGAGTGACTCCTAAAGAGTTCCGTGATAATTATCGTAAGAACAAGACTATCATTTAAAAGGTTCGGCCGGAACTTTCTCATGGACTTGCCTGATTTTGACAGCACTAAAAGAAAACGGATTTTCTGAAAGTTCGGGGATGTTGTAGGATTTGAATGCCTGGAAATAATGTTCCGTGTCTTTTTGCGGTACTACGAACGGCTTGTAAGTTGTTTTTTCTTTATTCGGATAGCCAGAACAAGGCTTCTCATATTGACGGTCTCTATTTTGATAAAATATCATAAGTATATGTTCGGATAGTATTGGTTTGTCTGTCGGTAAATTTCCATCTTTGCCTTTGGGTTACAACCTGGTAAAACTTTGAATACTAACCTTAAAAAAGACAAGTGTCATGAAAAAGCTATCTTACCTTTTTGCCGTGGCGGCTTCCGCCGCTTGCCTCTGTGCCTGTACCGATGTTACCGATGTTCTTCCGGCAGAACAAATCCCGGCCGATGCACGTAGTACCTTGGGGGCCGACGTAGTTCTTCAGTGGAACAACGAAGAACAAACCATCGATGGTTTTGGTGTGGCGCAGGCCGGCTGGTCCGACTATCTTTATGCCCACCGCAAGCGTCAGGAGATTATGGATGTGATGTTCGGACAGGACGGGCTTCGCCTCAGTATCCTCAGGGGCGAGGTATTCCCCCATTACGATGAAACCACGTTTAATATGGACGAGGATATCAATCTGTCTTTGGACGATCCTTTTTTCGATATTGATTTCAACCGTGATGAGAATCGTGTTGCCGAAGGCATCGCACAGCGCAACGGACAGTTGTGGATCATGAAAAAAGCGAAGCAGGAATACGGTGTGGACAAACTCATCTTTTCCGTTTGGTCTGCTCCGGCTTATATGAAAAGCAACGGCAGTACCTCGCAAGGTTTTTTGAAACGCGGCAGCTACCAGGCCTTTGCCGACTATCTTTCCAATTTCTGTGATGCCTACACAGCGGCAGGTCTGCCTGTCTATGCCATCTCTCCGGCCAACGAGCCCGAGTATGCGGCAAGCTGGAACTCATGCCTCTGGCTTCCCGGTACCACTACGCTGGGACCGTTCATTGTGAATAACTTAGGTCCCAAGTTGCGACAGACCCATCCCGAAACCCGGATTATCTTTGGCGAGAATGCCCAGTGGTCTGCCATTCTGGGCTTTATCATGGGCAGTAAAAATTATGTGCGCGACATTCTGAACCTGAATCCTAAAATCACCAACTTTCCCGTCATTGCCGCCGGACACGGCTATGTGGATCCTGTGACCGGGAAAGATCCTGCCATTGAACCGTTCAGCAAAGCCGAATCGAAGGGAATTCCCGTGTGGTTGACCGAAATCAGCGATCCTACGGAAAGTTATGATGCTACCATGACCAGTGGCTTGAAATGGGCGAAGAAGTTCCATCGTTTCTTGTGTGAGGCCAATACCGGCGCTATTGTGTGGTGGGCAGGTGCTATACCGGATGGCGGAACCACCGAGGGGCTGATTAACATTGAAAAAAACCGCGTGGACTATGAAGTGACCAAGCGTTGCGAGGTGTTCGGCAACTTCTCCCGTTACATCCCTGTAGGAAGCAAGCGCATCTCGGCGCAATATGATTTCGAACAAGGCTATATGGTGTCTGGCTATAAATATGGTGACAACGGTTACACGGTTGTAGCCATCAACCCTGCGGATCATGAAGTAGTTATTTCGTTGGCTCTTGAAAGCGCTCAGGTTTCCGGTGCTTTGCAAGGCTATGTCACCGATGACACCCGTAAATGGGAGCTGGTGGAAGCTGTTCAACCTGCCGATGGTGTCTATACCTTGACATTGCCGGCCCGTAGCGTGGTTTCCTATACCGGAACTGTGTTGAGTAGTTCGTCTTTGTAACGTTGATTCTGTTTTTATTTCTACGCTGCAATAGTTTTTTGTTCCGTCATTGTATTGCGCTGATAAACAGTAATATGCGGTGACGGAATTTCCTGTATCCCCACGAAGTACTTTTTCGTTTTTTCCTTGCAGAAGCCGGTTCGTCGGATATCGGTTTCCATGTCGGGTACGTAATCTTTATATATGTACGGCAGTATCCGTGCAAGGGGATGGGAGTTTCCATGCAAGAAGACTGCATCATTTGTTGCACCACTCGGCTGAACGTGCCTTTTCACTCAAGTGAAGTGCCGTTGCCACCTCTGTGAAACGGTTGCTTCACCAAGGTGAAGCAATAAAGTCATAAGACTGTTTTCACGGTTGCATCCTGTTGATAAAATACATCTATTGAAGTTTTGTCATTTTGTGTGTGGCGGTTGTTGTGTTGTACATTGATGAACGATACCGCCGCTTACCTACCGGTTGAGAGCCTTTATGGATGTTTTTTCACAGTAATTGGTTGATAATTAGAAGAATACTGTGTAGGAAAAATTTTATATTTCACGTTCAATTCAGATGTGTTTTCCATTGTCTTGAAGAATTTTTTTTGATATTGATAAGATTTCATTGTTTAATGCTTGAATTGTATTTGTTCCTGCTTGCTTGAATTGCCATCTTTGCAATGTTAATTTTTAATTCAAATAACTATGAAAACAAAGACATTCTTAATTTCAGCTGCTATTCTTCCATCCATGGGGCATTACCGTTGTTTGCGAAAGCAATAACGTGTTGGAAATCTATTTTTAGTTAATTTTACAGCAATATTTTTTAATTAAACTCTAATACATTATTTATGAAACAAATTGCATTTACATGGTTGCTGTGCATACTTAGTATATGTGCCTATGCTCAGCAAATTACTGTTACCGGAACAGTGACGGATGCGGAGAATAATCCGTTGATTGGTGCGGCTGTTGTTGTAGTAGGAACTACGGATGGCGTGATTACCGATTTTGATGGCAAATATACCATTAAGGCCGCTTCCGGTCAGTCTTTGAATTTCTCTTATGTAGGTTATCAGGAGCAAACTGTTAAGGTTGATGGCCGCAGTGTGATTAATGTGAAATTGTCGGAAGGTGAATTGTTGGACGAGGTGGTGGTTATCGGTTACGGTACAGTGAAGAAAAGCCATTTGACAGGTGCGGTCGCTTCTGTTTCCGGTAAAGAGTTACAGGCAAATGTTGCACGTAGTGCTTCAGCTGCTTTGCAAGGAAGAGTTGCCGGTGTTACTGTGTCGGCTGCCAACGGTCAGCCGGGGGAAGGCTTGAATATTAATGTCCGTGGTATCAGTTCATTGAGTGCCACCAGTCCGCTTTATGTGATTGACGGTGTGTATGGTGATATCAATATGGTTGATCCCGCTGACATTCAGTCTATTGAAGTGTTGAAAGATGCTTCGGCTGCTGCTATTTATGGTTCTCGTGCTGCTAATGGTGTTGTATTGGTCACTACTAAAGGCGGTCGTTTGGAAACTCCTGCCCGTGTAACAGTGGATGCCTATACAGGCGTTCAGATGGTTGCCAAATACATTGATGTAATGGATGGTAATCAGCTTCGCGATTTGGCAAAGGCTACCGGTTATAGTTCGGCAGAAGGGTTGCTGAATTGGAATGGAGGTGCTGGAACAGACTGGCAGAAAGAA
The DNA here is from genome assembly GCF_031119655.1 of Phocaeicola sp. GP0067. Classification (NCBI taxonomy): domain Bacteria; kingdom Pseudomonadati; phylum Bacteroidota; class Bacteroidia; order Bacteroidales; family Bacteroidaceae; genus Phocaeicola; species Phocaeicola sp. GP0067. The sequence goes on along the minus strand of NZ_JAVHZY010000005.1, from coordinate 61,950 downwards.
CTTTATAACTCGGCTATGGTGAGCAAGGTTAGCTTGAATGTATCTGGAGGAAACAAGACTTCGACCTATAATCTGTCGGGAAGCTATCTTAACCAGGATGGTATTGTGAATACTACCGGTTATGAGGCATGGAACATTCGTGCTAAGAATACTTTTTCTTTTTTCAATAATCATTTGCGTATGGGGACTACGTTGATGATGAAATTCTATAAAAAGAAGTACGAAGATGTTTCATATACCTCCGCTCTGACAGCTGTGCCTATGTGGAATGTATATGGTGAAGATGGCACTTGGGGTGTCGCTCCGGAATGGACCAGAGGAGATAATCCTGTAGGTTGGACAGAAGCCTATGATTACCAAAGACATGGAATAGACATTTTATTGAATGGCTATGCCGAAGTGGATTTGTTCTTGAAAGGATTGAAATATAAATTCAATGTAGGTATAAACAAATATACAAGACGTAATTATGCCTATAGTTCTCCTTATTATTTCAGTTCTACTTCACAAAAGAATGAAGCGGAATTGTCGGAAAGTACAGACTGGGAGAACGATTGGTTGATTGAAAATACAATCAATTATGATAATACGTTTGGCAATCATACGGTTTCTGCTTTGGTGGGTTATTCTGCCCAGCGTAACAATGCGCGTGGTTTTGGTGCAGGACGTAAGGGTTTCCCGGAAGGTTTCTCTGTGATTGACGCCGGTTCGGTTTCTTCACAAAATACATCGGGTAGCGCGTGGGCCAATACAATGATTTCTATGTTTGGGCGTGTGATGTATTCGTATGCCGATCGTTATATGCTGTCTGCTTCTGTTCGTCGGGACGGTTCTTCCAAATTTGCAGATGGAAACCGCTGGGGCACATTCCCGTCTGTATCTTTGGGTTGGAATGTGATGAATGAAGATTTCTTTGAAAATATCAAGGAAACCATGAATGAATTGAAAATTCGTGCCAGTTATGGTGTATTGGGTAATTTGAGCGGCATTGGCAATTATGCTACCCAGTCTGTTGTTTATAAAGGTATGAATAACATGATGGGCACAGAACTTTGGGAAGGTGCCATTACCGGTAAGGAATGGACTTCACCCATGAATGTGACTTGGGAAAAGACGAAGACCTTGAACTTGGGTTTGGATTTTGCTTTCTTGAACAATAAGTTCAGTGTCAGTGCTGATTATTTTATTCAGAAAACAGAAGATATGTTGTTGTCTATGCCGCAGTCTTTGAGTTTTGGCTTGAGTGGGAATCCTACAGTAAATGCAGGTACAGTAGAAAACAAAGGATTTGAAATTTCATTGAATCACCGTAATAATGTAGGCGATTTGTATTATCATGTAGGTGTCAATGCCACCTTTATCAAGAATGAACTGACGGAAGTAAACGGAAGTCGTGATGAATGGCAGGGATTCAATCCTCATGCCAAAGGAACGATTACTTATGCCAAGACCGGTCATTCCATAGGTTATTTCAATTTGATAAAGACGGATGGTGTATTCCAAAGCCAACAAGAAATTGATGCGTATGTGGATAAGAACGGTAATAAGATCCAGCCTAATGCACAACCGGGTGACTTGCGTTTCGTGGATTATAACGGAGATGGTAAGATTGACAATAATGACCGTCAGGATGTAGGCTCTGCTTTCCCGAAAGTTAACTTGGGTGTAAGTCTGGGTGCTGAATGGAAAGGTTTGGATTTGAATATGTTCTTTGACGGAAACTTTGGCAACAAGATTTACAATGCCCAGTATTATAGTACGGTTTATAATGAATCAACGGGAAACCAATATGCAGAACGCATGAACAGCTGGACTGAAAACAATCATTCTGACATTCCTCGCTGTTTGTTTGGTACTAGCGATCCTAATGGTACAAACTGGGGCTATACGGACCGTTGGTTGGAAAATGGTTCATTCTTGCGCTTGAAGACTTTGGAATTAGGTTATACGTTGCCCAAAGTATGGGTATCTAAAGCCGGTTTGCAGAATGTGCGTGTTTATACGGCTATGGAAAACCTTTTCACTATAACCGATTATAAAGGATATACTCCTGACTTGGGTATGGTAGATGCCGATGGTGCCGGTACATCAGGTGGTTCGGGTGTAATGACCCGTGGTTGTGATGACGGTCGTTATCCGATGGCACGTACTATCACCTTTGGTTTACAAGTAAATTTCTAATTAGGAATAAGTAATATTTGCAGAATATGAAAAAGAATTTTATAAAATACATAGCTGCATTGGCTGTAGCTCCAATGTTGTTGTCTTCTTGTAGTGATGACTTTCTGAATGAGATTGATCCTAACCGTCAGACTCCGACCACTTTCTGGACATCCGAGGATAATGTGATGAAAGGCTTGTCCGCAGTTTATAATCCTTTCCGCCGTATGACCAGTGGATATTATGGTGGGTTGGAAGGTATCATGCATCTTCAGATGCGCGGTGACGACCTTTACCCCACTCGCGGAGAAGAACCTTATATTTGGGAATATTTGTCGTTTGTCAACACAACGAATACAAAGGATTTGAGCTGGGGAAACATCTATGAAGGCATTCAGATGGCGAACGAATTCATATATCGTGCGGCTACGGTTGATATGGACGAAACCAAACGTGAGCAAATGATAGGTGAGGCTTATTTCTTACGTGGATTCTGGTACTTCCGTTTGCGTACTGATTATCGTGATGCGGTTATCCGTACTCTCCCGCAGGATGCAGATCCGGAAACTCATGGACTGTCTAGCGGTGATGAAGTGCTGGAACAGGCTATTTCAGACTTTAAGGAAGCCAAGTCTCGTTTGCCTAAGCTTCGTTCAAGCGATGAGAACGGTCGTGTAACTCAAGGTGCGGCTATTGCCATGTTGGGTAAAGCTTATATCTGGAAAGGGGATTATCAGGCCGCTAAGGATGAGTTTGAAATTATAATGAATGGTTATGGTTACGATTTGACTCAAAAGTATGAGGACAACTTCCGTGACGATACGGAATTTAATGCTGAATCTATTTGGGAAATCAATTATGATGCCAAAGGTAATTCGGGTGACTCTTGGGGCAATGGCACTAGTGACGACTCGTTTATGGGAAACAACCTTGCTCATTATTTTGGCCCGACACTGAAAGGTGAGAATATTGGCGGTGGTTGGTATAAGATGCAGCCTTCTCCCTATTTGATAAAAGAATTCATTTCCGAACAGCGTCCGGAAGGATCTGATTCCAAATGGGATAAGCGTTTGTACACTACGTGCTTCTTTAAATATTCTGATTTCGGTGATGTGAAGCCGGATGAAAAATTCTATGGTGGTAAAGTGGAATTTGATGATATGTTTAAATGGACGGTACTGCCCGAAGGCGATGGCAAATATGGTATTGCCAAGCAAGGATATGCTCCTGCTTATCCGGTTATCGAGGGTGTTCAAGGGCGTTTCATGATGAAGAAGTTTGCAGCTTGGTGGGTTCCCACAGGATGTACGATGTATTCTAACGATGCCGGACGTATCAACAATTTACGTATTATGCGCTTTGCAGAAGTTTTGTTGCTCCACGCTGAGGCTTGTCTGGAAACCAATGATGAAAGCGGAGCAATGAAAGATATTAACCGGATTCGTGTACGTGCCGGGCTGCCGGAGAAAAACTTGAGTGGAAAAGATGCTATAATGACAGAACTCCAGAAACAGAAATTGCTGGAATTTGCCGGAGAGAATATACGTTGGGATGATATGGTTCGTTGGTACGGAAATGATCCTGCTAAGTTGAAAGCTATCATGCACGAACGCAAGACCGATTCTCAACATTATGAATTGCTTTACGAAGAAAATGAAAGTGGTGAAAAGGAATTGGTAGGATATAAACCGACAGACCGCATTTCGGATACACAAGGATTTGACCATTTTGAAGCTAAATTCTTGTACTTCCCGATACCTCAGGCAGAGGTGGACGCTAATTTGAATTTGGAGCAAAAGCCGGAATGGAGATGATTGTATTGAACTGATAATTAAAAAGTATGAGAGGTGTGTCAAAACGTGGATAATGCCATCGTTTAGTTCGCAGGGGCGAGGTCCGCTCGCCCGAAAACAGTTTGCTTTGTGTCTTCGGGCAGGTAAACCCTTCCCCTACAACTGACGATGGGATAGGCCCGGTTTAGTTTTGACACACTCCCATAAAAACAATGAAGCCAAATGAAAAGGAAAGGATATTATTTATGCTCTTTGTTGGTTATGATATTTGTATTTTTGTCATGTCGTGATGAAGAACAGGATTGTACCCAAGCTATGCAGGATATACAAAACCAGTTGAAGGAAAATGATTTATTGAAATCTGTTTCTCAAGAACGTGAACAATGTGTTTTGTTATTCGAGTCCAATAAGATAATTTTTCCGCAAGAGTTAATCCAAAGTGTAGATGTGGATGCGGAAAACTGGAAAACGACTTTGACATTTGCCAATGGAAGCACTTATGTTATACCTACCTTAGGTACTTCGATTGACAACTTGATATTGAGTTCTACAGTCAATCCTTCCGGTTGCAATCCATTATCGGCCAGTGTAGTTGTAAAATTACCTGTATTGGGACGCATTAAACTGATTGTACACAGCAAACCGGGAAAGCATACGCCTGACGTGGAATATACATTTAAAGATGTAGGATTAAAACAGAATATTCCGGTATTGGGACTTTATCCCAATTATAATAACCAGATCACTTTAATTTATACGGATTTGCAAGGAAATGAACGTGCTCGGTCCAATCTAAAGCTTCAGACGAAAACATTGGAAAGCAGAAGGCTGCCTAAGGAAATCAGAGTGGTAAAGGCTCAATATGACCGAATGGAGCCAGGCATGAATTTGGTAAACTCCCCCGGACAGGATGAAACAGACACTTCTATCCCTTATATGATAGATGCAGACGGAGAAATCCGTTGGATTCTTGATTGGGAGAAGTCGGATGAACATCGATATATCGGAATCGGGTGCGGATTGATCCGGATGCAGAACGGACATTATATGACCGGTGACGGAAACCATCATCGGATGGTGGAGGTGGATATGATGGGAAGTACAATTCATAATTGGGATATGCTGGAAAGGGGATACACTATGCATCATGCCATATCTCAAGATAAGCAAGGCAATATATTAGCGACTGTGAGCAAGACTTCCGCTAAAATCGCCAATGGGAAAGATGTACGGATAAATGATTTTATTATTATGATGGATCCCGAAAAAGGGGAGATATTGCAAGAATGGGATTTGGTGCACATGTTGGATTCGGCTCGCTATGGAATGACCGATTATGATCTAACCTCAGACCCTTTTGCACAAAGTGCCAGTAATTGGGCGCATAATAATGGTATAGTAGAGTGGGGAGATGATTATCTGGCTACAGCTCGTTATCAAGGAATCTTTAAGTTTAATAAAGCTGGAGGTATTGAGTGGATTATATCGCCTCATGGGTATTGGAGAGATAAATACTTGAAATTATTATTGAATCCTCTTTATGCCGACGGGACTCCTATTACTGATCCTGAGGTGATAGCCGGAACGAAGAATTGTGATGATTTTGAATGGCCTTGGGGATGTCATACAGCTGTCCCATTACCTAATGGACACATTCTTTATTTCAATAATGGTTATGGGCGTAACTTCAAACTGGATTTTACAGACAGGAAAAATATTTATACTTGCGGCATAGAATATGAAGTGGATGAAGTGAACCGTACGGTTCGCCAAGTTTGGCAGTATGGAAAAGAGCGTGGTGCCGCGTATTTTACTCCAGCCCGTTCCGGGGTGCAATATTTGGAACAAACGGGTAACAGATTAATTTGTCCGGGAATGAGCAATGTGCTTAGCAATGGCAATCGTGGTGCACGCGTGACAGAAGTAGATCCTGAAACACAAGATGTTGTGTTTGAGTTGGAATTGGAAGATGCGATTTACCAGCGGGTTTACCGTATGTCTCTTTATCCTGAGAACCAATAACAACACTGTATAGAATATGATTGATTTTTGATAAAATAGTATAATTCTAGATGCTTGGATAGCATTCTTTTACTGTAAAAGATGGATTGATAACAATGAAAAGAAAATAAGATATGAACGGATATTTCAAAAAACAAATAGAAGCATTGCGCCAACGCCATGAAGCGTTGTTGCAACGTCCTAATGAAATGCAGGAAGAAACGAACGGTATCATCCGCCGTTATGTTTATCCGGTACTGACACGCCAGCATATTCCCCTGGAATGGCGCTATGACTTCAACCCTGCCACCAACCCTTGTTGTATGGAGCGTATCGGCTTTAATGCTACCATGAACAGTGGTGCCCTGAAATGGAACGGAAAGTATCTGATGGTGGTCCGTGTGGAGGGAGCAGACCGGAAGTCGTTCTTTGCCATAGCCGAAAGCCCTAACGGGGTGGACAATTTCCACTTTTGGAAACGTCCGCTGGTATTGCCCGATGTGGATCCGGCGGAAACCAATGTGTATGATATGCGTCTTACCGCTCACCAGGATGGATGGATTTATGGTATCTTTTGCAGCGAACGCCATGATGACAAGGCACCGGCGGGAGATCTGTCGGCGGCGGTGGCAAAGGCGGGAATCGTACGCACGCGCAATCTGGTGGACTGGGAACGGTTGCCCGACTTGAAAGCGGCGAGCCAACAGCGCAATGTGGTGTTGCATCCCGAATTTGTGAATGGGAAATATGCCCTCTACACCCGTCCGCAGGATGATTTTATTAATGCCGGAAATGGGGGAGGAATAGGATGGGCGTTGATAGACGACATCACCCGGGCGGAGGTGAAGGACGAAATGATAATAAACCACCGTTATTATCACACGATCAAAGAGGTGAAGAACGGAGAGGGACCGCACCCCATCCGCACCTCCCAAGGATGGCTGCACCTGGCGCACGGAGTACGCGGATGTGCCGCCGGACTGCGCTATGTGCTCTATCTCTATATGACCGCAGCCGATGAACCGTGGCGCGTCATAGCTGAACCAGCCGGCTATCTGCTGGCTCCGCTGGCGGGGGAAAGGGTGGGCGATGTGTCCAATGTGCTTTTCTCGAACGGATGGATAGCCGATGACGACGGTACGGTATACATCTATTATGCCTCCAGCGACACGCGGATGCACGTGGCGGTTTCTACGGTGGATCGCTTGGTGGACTACTGTCTGCACACGCCTGCCGACGGATTGCGTTCCGCAGCTTCAGTGGCGGCGGTGAACGCGCTGATAGATCGCAACGAGGCATTTCTGAACGGGTAAAATAGAAGGAATATAAAGGCATTGATAAGATAAAGTCGTTTTTAATGCGGAATGGCTGTTTTTTAGGTGGAAAGAGAAGTGGATAATGCCATTTATTTTCTTGTCGAAAGGGAATAAATGGCTAATTTTGTAATTATAAACCCAAAATAGATATTGTATGAAAAAGATTGCTTTATGGGCTATGTGCATAGCCGTAATGGTGTTGTCGGGTTGCCGGAAGGCTCCGGAATGGAAAGCGGAACATGTGTTTGTCATCGGTTTGGACGGATGGGGCGCCTACAGTGTGGAAAAGGCGGATATGCCGAACGTGAAGGCGTTGATGGATGCCGGATGCTACACGTTGAAAAAACGCAGTGTACTTCCTTCATCCAGTGCTGTAAATTGGGCTTCCATGTTTATGGGGGCAGGTCCTGAACTGCACGGGTACACGGAGTGGGGATCAAGAACACCCGAACTACCCTCGCGTGTGCTGAACGAGCATGGCATTTTCCCCACCGTGTTCAGCGAGTTGCGCAAGGCGGCTCCCGATGCCGAGATGGGCGTACTGTATGAATGGGATGGTATCAAGTATCTGGTAGATACGCTGGCTTTGAACCATCATGCGCAGGCACCCGACTATAACACGCATCCTACGGCTTTGTGTGACATGGCCTGTGAGTATATTACGCAGAAGAAACCGGTGTTGAGTGCTTTCTGTTTCGACAACCCTGACCACGTGGGGCACGGTGACGGACACGATACTCCGGCTTATTATGCCAAACTGAGAGAACTGGACGGCTATGTGGGCCGTATTGTGGATGCCATCAAAGAAGCGGGTATTTATGAAAACAGCATCATTATTGTCACCGCTGATCATGGGGGAATCAATAAGGGACATGGCGGAAAGACCATGGAGGAGATGGAAACGCCGTTCATTATCGCCGGAAAGAACATCAAGAAGGGGGGAGCTTTCGAAGAGAGCATGATGCAGTTTGACTGCGCGTCTACTATAGCATCTGTTTTCAATCTGGAGCAACCGCAGGTGTGGATAGGACGCCCCATGACACAGGTGTTTGAATAAAAGATGAAGCGGATACTATGAAATTGCATATCGTTGATATTCTGATTATTTGTGCTTATCTGATGGTTATTGTCGCCATCGGGTTGTTTTTGAAAAAGAAGGCGGCAAAGAATATGGATTCTTATTTTTTGGGCGGAAAGTCGTTGCCGTTTTATATGTTGGGACTGTCGAATGCATCGGGCATGTTTGATATTACCGGCACCATGCTGATGGTGTATTGGGCTTTTGCTTATGGGTTCAAAAGTCTGTGGATTCCATGGTTGTGGCCCGTGTTCAATCAAATTTTCCTGATGGTCTATCTGTCGGTGTGGCTCCGCCGGAGCAATGTGCTGACGGGCGCCGAATGGATAAAGACCCGTTTCGGGCAGGGGCGGGGGGCTACGCTCTCGCATACTATTGTCATTGTCTTTGCTCTGCTCAGCGTGCTGGGTTTCTTGAGCTACGGGTTTATCGGAATCGGCAAGTTCATGGAGATCTTTTTTCCGTGGGAGGTAGTGTCGCAGTATGTGCCCTGGGATATTCCGGTACAATATGTGCCTCATTTTTACGGCATTTTCTTTACGGCCATTGCTACCTTCTATGTGATGCTGGGCGGTATGCTCAGCATTGTGTGGACGGATGTGGTGCAGTTCCTCATCATGACGGTGGCGGGTGTGGTCATTGCCATTATCGGGATGAACATGGTGGCTCCTGAAATGATCCGGGAATTTGTGCCTGCAGGGTGGGAGTCGCCTTTCTTCGGCTGGACGCTGGACATTGACTGGAGTGAACGGATGAGTTTGCTGACGGAACGCATGGCGGACGAGCCTTACAGCCTGATGGGTGTCTTTGTGATGATGGCGTTGCTGAAAGGGATTTTTATGAGCATGGCGGGGCCTGCTCCGAACTATGACATGCAGAAGATCCTGTCGTGCAAGTCACCCAAGGAGGCGGCGCTGATGAGCGGTTCGGTATCGGTCATTCTGCTGATTCCGCGTTATCTGATGATTATGGGGTTTGCGTTGCTGGCTATCTATTTCTTTAAAGTGGATGGAGGACTGGAACAGATGACGGCTGTCCACACGGATTTCGAAACAATTCTTCCTCACCTGATTACGAAGTATGTGCCGGTGGGGCTGGCGGGTTTGTTACTGGCAGGATTGCTGTCGGCATTCATGTCTACATTCGCTTCTACGGTGAATGCGGCACCGGCCTATGTGGTGAATGATATTTATCTGAAGTATATCAACCCAAGGGCTTCCGTCAGGACACAGATACGGGCGAGTTACCTTGTTTCGGTACTGGTGGTGGTTATCAGTACGGTGATGGGCTTTTTTCTGAAGGACATCAACGAGATTTTCCAGTGGATTGTGGGCGCGTTGTTCGGCGGATATATTGCCGCCAATGTGTTGAAGTGGCACTGGTGGCGGTTTAATGGTGAAGGGTATTTCTGGGGAATGACTTCGGGTGTGGTGGCTGCCATTGTGATGAAGTTCACGGTGCCCGATTCGTTGGTACTTTATTTTTTCCCCGTGTTGTTCGGCATTTCGCTGGTGGGTTGTATCGTGGGTACGTACTCGGCACCTCCTACTGACGAGGAGACGCTGGTGAACTTCTATATCCGGGTACGTCCGTGGGGGTGGTGGAAACCGGTGGCGGCCAAGGCGGTAGCACGCTATCCGCAGGTGACGCGCAACCGCCATTTCAAGCGGGATATGTTCAATGTGGCGATTGGTATCGTGTGGCAGTGCTGTCTCACTATTGTACCCATGTATCTGGTGGTGCGCGGTACGGGGGGACTCATTGCGTCGGTGTTGCTGCTGGTGGTGACCACCGTGGTGTTGAAATATACCTGGTACAGGCCGTTGTGCAGGGAAGAGAAGGAATATGATGAGTTGATGAAACGTATCGGAATGGACTGATAGACAAAAAAGGGTAAATGTGTCAAAACTAAAATGGCTACCCCGCAAAGTTACAGATCGTATTTATAACACTTAAAAAAGGGTCGTATCAAGCTCTGTATTGAGTAATGATACGGCCCTTTCTTTAGCCTTTTAGGATGTTCAAATGCCAGATTATAAGTTCATATTTTCAAAAACAGAGTTTTGACATCCTCTTTTTGTCTGTCAATATCAACCGGAAGGTTTAGCTCACTTCGGGCGGCTCCAGTATGCGGCTGGCGTACTCATGTTGTAGCGGTAGCTCGACACCTTGTTTCATCAATATTCTTCCGGAGAACATTTTGTTGTCCAGTGGCAGCGGACGGGCATCTTTTCCGGTTTAGTTCCGTGATGCGGTATTGCTTGTCGGCTTTCAGCCTGTCCATGCGGAAACGGGGAATAATCTGATTGCAATAATGCTGAATCTTGTAGGCAAGAACACGGCATGTTTTTTCTGTGGGGTGTAGAGCATCAGTGAGGAAACACCTTTATCATTGTAAGGCGAGATGAGACGGTATGATAAATTGTCCAGCTGTATCATCGGACGGATTTTCTTGTAGGTAATAATGGCTTCACGTTTTCGGGGACGGACAACGGCAGGGAGGTGTTCGGAGTAGCTATCAGAATATCTTGTTCCTATACCCGGAGCGGAAAGGAAGAGAAGAGGCATAAGTTTGCCGGAAGTAGTTTTTTCATGGGATGGTATTTTTTTGAAGAATAATGATCTGTATGTTTGGAGTTATGCAAAAATGAAAGAAGTTTTTGGCATTTTATGATAGAATATTATTCATGTGGCACTATGTGCGCATTTTATGTAATTATGAGGTGCTTTGCCGCAATAAATATCAAGGAATCTTTTTATCTTTGCGAATATTGGTAATCAGTGCTTAAGTATAAAAAAAGGTTATGGAAAAGAGAGATAAAGAGGAAATGAGCCGCAGGAAGTTTCTGAAGATAGTAGGCGTCAGTGCGGCTGCATCGGCGGCAGCCCTGTATGGTTGTGCATCCGAAGGGAAACCGGCTTCATCCGAGGCTTCTGTGTTGGGCGAAGTGCCTGTGGATAAAATGACGTATCGCGTTTCTCCCAAAGGGGAGCGTGTTTCACTTTTAGGATATGGATGTATGCGCTGGCCGTTGAAACCTGCACCGGACAGCGATGGAAATGTGATAGATCAGGATGCGGTGAATGAACTGGTGGATTATGCTATCGCTCACGGAGTGAATTATTTCGATACATCTCCTGTCTATTGCCAAGGGTTTTCTGAAAGAGCCACCGGTGCGGCCTTGAAACGTTATCCCCGCGAAAAGCTCTTGATTGCGACAAAGATGTCCAATTTCCAAAACTATACTCGTGAGAATTCCATCAAGATGTACCATCAGTCGATGAAAGAATTGCAGACGGATTATCTGGATTATTATTTGCTTCATTCCGTAGGTGGAGGGGAAGGGATCAAGACTTTCCATGACCGTTATATTGACAATGGAGTTCTTGACTTTTTACTAAAAGAGCGTGAAGAAGGCCGTATTCGTAATTTGGGATGGTCATTTCACGGATCGGTGGAAGTGTTTGATTATTTGCTGTCGCTGGATGTGAAATGGGATTTTGTGCAAATTCAGATGAACTATGTAGATTGGCGCCATGCTTCGGGTAGAAATGTTAACGCGGAATATTTGTATGGAGAGTTGGCCAAGCGTGGAATTCCGGCTGTGATTATGGAGCCGCTGTTGGGAGGACGTTTGTCTAAACTGAACGACCACCTGGTGGCGCGCTTGAAGCAGCGTCGCCCGGAGAACAGTGTGGCATCGTGGGCGTTCAGTTTTGCCGGTACGTATCCCAACGTGTTGTGTGTGCTGAGTGGAATGACTTATATGGAACATTTGCAGGATAACCTTCGGACTTATTCGCCCTTGGAACCTTTGAATGAGGAAGAAAAAGAGTTCTTGGAAGAAACAGCCCAATTGATGCTGAAGTTCCCTACGATTCCTTGCAATGACTGCAAATATTGTATGCCCTGTCCTTACGGGTTGGATATTCCGGCGATTCTGGTGCATTATAATAAATGTGTCAACGAAGGAAATGTGCCTAAAAGCAGTCAGGATGAGAATTACCGCCGTGCACGGCGTGCTTTCCTGATAGGTTATGATCGTAGTGTGCCCAAACTGCGGCAGGCAAGCCATTGTACCGGATGTAACCAGTGTAATCCGCATTGCCCTCAAAGCATTGATATTCCCAAAGAACTGCATCGCATAGACGCATATGTGGAACAGTTGAAACAAGAGACTTTATAATGGAATGGATAAACATGATAAAATAACGAATGCTTATGTTACGTAAAATAAGACTTGCCGCCGCCCTTTTGTTCTTTACAATGATCACGTTGCTGTTTTTGGATTTTACTGGAACTGTGCATGGTTGGTTTGGCTGGATGGCGAAAATACAGTTCCTTCCTGCCGTGCTGGCATTGAATGTGGGGGTGGTGATAGCCCTTGTTTTGTTGACTCTGCTTTTGGGGCGTGTCTATTGTTCGGTTATCTGTCCGTTAGGGGTGTTTCAAGATATCATTTCCTGGGTTTCGGGAAAGGTAAAGAAGAATCGTTTCCGCTACTCGCCTGCTTTGTCGTGGTTACGCTATGGGGTATTGGCAGTGTTTGTCGTCGCTTTGGTAGCAGGGGTGGTTTCATTGGCGGCGTTGATTGCTCCTTACAGTGCATACGGCCGTATCGTTTCTAACCTGCTGACACCTTTGTATCAGTGGGGGAACAATGTACTTGCCCTATGGGCGGAGCGTGTGGACAGTTATGCTTTTTATTCGGTAGATGTTTGGATGAAAGGTCTTTCTACTTTTGCAGTTGCAGTGGGTACTGTGATTGTGCTTTTTATTTTGGCATGGCGTGGAGGAAGAACTTATTGCAATACCATTTGCCCGGTGGGTACAGTATTGGGATTCTTATCTAGATATTCTTATTTTAAACCGGTTATTGATACGTCTAAATGTAATGGTTGCGGACTTTGTGCTCGTAATTGCAAGTCTTCCTGCATTAATCCCAAAGCACATGAGATTGATTATTCCCGTTGTGTTGCTTGTATGGATTGTCTAGGCAAGTGCCGCCAAGGGGCAATAAAATATGTATCGGGGCAGATGCTTCTGAAGAAACAGACTCCGGCAAGTGAAGGAATTGGCAAACAGGTTTCTCAGGCGTCTTTAAACAAAGAAAAGGTAGATACTGCACGGCGTGGGTTCTTTACGGTTTCGGCTTTGATTGCTGCAAGTGTTGCCGTAAAAGCTCAGGAAAAGAAAGTGGATGGCGGTCTGGCTCCTCTTATAGATAAGAAAGTTCCCAAGCGTGCCACTCCTATTGTTCCTGCGGGAGCATTGAGTTTCCGTCATTTTGCGCAGCACTGTACGGCTTGTCAGCTTTGTGTGTCGGTGTGCCCTAATCAGGTATTGCGTCCGTCCGGTGATTTGAAACATCTGATGCAGCCCGAGATGTCTTACGAACGTGGATATTGTCGTCCTGAGTGTGCGAAATGTGCAGAAGTATGTCCTACTGATGCTATTCACTTGGCTGATCTGACAGAGAAGTCATCTGTACAGATTGGTCATGCTGTGTGGGTTGCTCAGAATTGTATAGTGAACACAGATGGGGTAAGTTGTGGAAATTGTGCCCGTCATTGTCCTACGGGGGCTATCTTGATGGTTCCTAAAGATGCCGATGATGGAAAATCACTTAAGATACCGGTTGTGAATACAGAACGTTGCATCGGTTGTGGCGCTTGTGAAAATCTTTGTCCGAGCCGCCCGTTTAGTGCTATTTATGTAGAAGGTCATGAGATGCATCGTATTATCTGAATGAAATAGAAAGGAAGATGGATGAATTAATCAGATTGTTGCATGAAGGCGGCTATTCCTGTGTTATCAGAAAGGAAGAGATCCGTACTTTTACCCAACGCGGGGTAGCCGATTTATATGATTTGCTGAATCAGCATCCGGTCTTTTTGCATGGAGCGCAGGTTGCTGACAAGGTGGTAGGAAAAGCAGCTGCCGCATTGATGGTGCTGGGGGGTGTCCGGGAGGTTTATACGGATATCATCAGTGAGCCTGCATTGGCTGTATTGCACAAGGCGAATATTAGGGTGGAGTGTGTTCAAATAGTTTCTCGTATTTGGAACAGAAACCGGACAGGTTGGTGTCCTTTGGAAACTCTTTGCTATGAGTTGGAATCGCCTGAGGCTATGTATCCGGTGATTCAGAATTTTGTGGAAAGGATGAGGAGCTTCGGAAGCTAACTTCGTGGTTCTTGTCTTGTTTCAAATGTGCTGATGATGCTGTACGTTCGGAGAGTAAACGTTTTGCATATAATCTTAACTAATGTTGTCTGTCAGATGGTTTTCTTCGAAACTTAATGAAATTTTGCTAGGAATTCTTAAATCTTCATTATCTTTGAAGCATAAAACAATAAGATTATGAGTGACCAGATAAAACAAATAGCTGAGCGTCTCCAGGGATTAAGGGACGTTCTGGAACTGACTCCTGATGAAGTGGCTAAAAGTTGCCAGCTTTCAGTGGAAGAGTATTTGGGTATGGAAAGCGGGGAGAAAGATATTTCTGTCAGTGCTTTACAGAAAATAGCCCGTAAATACGGTATTGCATTGGATGTATTAATGTTTGGTGAAGAACCTAAGATGAGTTCTTATTTTCTGACCCGTTGTGGTTCAGGAGTGTCGGTAGAACGGACCAAGGCGTATAAATATCAGTCATTGGCTTCCGGTTTTCGCGGGCGTAAGGCTGATCCTTTTATTGTGACTGTAGAACCGAAACCGGAAAATACTCCGATTCATTTTAACTCACATGAGGGACAAGAATTCAATTTGGTTATTGAAGGAAGAATGTTACTTAATATAAATGGAAAAGAATTGATCTTGAATCCAGGTGACAGTCTTTATTTTGATTCTTCTATTCCACATGGTATGATGGCATTGGATGATAAGACTGTGAAATTCTTGGCAGTAATATTATAATAAATTGAGATTAAAAAGACTGCGTTGTCATTGACCGCAACTATTTCTAATTTTTGGTTCTCAATTTTTAATTGAATAAGATTATGGTAGAAAAATTCTTAGAACAGACCACATTTACCTCACAAGAGGACTTTATAAAGAATTTAAAGATTAAAATCCCTGAAAATTTTAATTTTGGTTATGATATAGTAGATGCCTGGGCTGCCGAAGAACCCGATAAGAAAGCATTGTTATGGACTAATGATAAAGGGGAGCATATACAATATACTTATGCAGACTTGAAAAAGTATACGGATATGACTGCTTCTTATTTTCAGAGCCTTGGTATTGGTCATGGTGATATGGTGATGCTTATTTTAAAGCGTCGTTATGAGTTCTGGTACTCTATTATTGCCTTGCATAAGTTAGGAGCTGTGGTTATTCCTGCAACTCATCTGTTGACAAAAAAGGATATCGTATATCGTTGTAATGCTGCTGATATCAAGATGATTGTAGCTGCAGGAGAAGATGTGATAACAAAGCATATTATAGATGCCATGCCCGATTGTCCTTCAGTAAGAAAACTGGTCAGTGTAGGACCGGATATTCCGGAGGGTTTTGAAGATTTTCATAAAGGTATTGAAAAAGCTGCTCCTTTTGTCAAACCGGAACATCCCAATACGAATGAAGATACTTCATTAATGTATTTCACTTCGGGCACTACAGGCGAACCTAAGATGGTGGCACATGATTTTACATATCCTTTGGGACATATTGTAACTGCCAGTTTCTGGCATAATTTGCATCGTGACAGTCTTCATCTTACCATTGCCGATACAGGTTGGGGGAAAGCTGTCTGGGGAAAACTTTATGGACAGATGATAGCAGGAGCCAATATTTTTGTGTATGATCATGAAAAATTTACACCGGCAGATATTCTTGGAAAGATTCAGGATTATCATATCACTTCTTTATGTGCTCCTCCTACTATTTATCGTTTTTTAATTAAGGAGGATATTAGTAAATATGATCTTTCTTCTTTGGAATACTGTACTACGGCGGGAGAGGCTTTGAACTATTCTGTATATGAAACGTTCAAGAAAATCACAGGTATCCGTCTGATGGAAGGTTTTGGACAAACGGAAACTACATTGACTTTAGGTACTTTTCCTTGGATGGAGCCTAAACCCGGAAGTATGGGGGTACCTAATCCTCAATATGATATAGATTTGTTGACACACGACGGGCGTTCTGCTGAGGATGGAGAACAAGGTCAGATTGTTATTCGTACAGATAGGGGCAAACCATTGGGATTGTTCAAAGAATATTATCGTGCTTCGGAATTAACGGAAGATGCTTGGCATGATGGTATTTATTATACAGGTGATGTGGCTTGGCGTGACGAGGATGGTTATTTTTGGTTTGTAGGCCGTGCTGACGATGTGATCAAGAGTTCGGGTTATCGTATAGGCCCGTTCGAGGTGGAAAGTGCTTTGATGACCCATCCGGCTGTTGTGGAATGTGCCATTACCGGTGTGCCTGATGAAATCCGTGGTCAGGTGGTAAAGGCGACGATTGTCCTTTCTAAAACTTTTAAGGGTAAGGAAGGACCTGAGTTGGTAAAGGAGTTGCAAGATCATGTGAAGCGTGTGACTGCTCCGTACAAGTACCCGCGTGTCATAGAGTTTGTAGAAGAACTTCCAAAGACCATCAGTGGAAAGATTCGTCGTGTGGAAATCCGTGAAAAGGATAAATAATCAGTTGTGGACTGATCGGAGTTTTATTGGTAAAATAATTAAAAATGAAAAAGGTTTTACTTCTTGTGTTTTTAAGTCTGACCTGGTTGTCAGCAAGTGCGCAAGCCTTGGTTCCTATTACATGGACAGCCTATGGTCTGACTTTTGAGGCTCCAAAAGGGATTTTGGTGGAGGAGGATACAGAGGAGACTTTTCTTCTGAACAATTCCAGGTTTTATATCACCATTCAGTCTTTGGATTCGGATGGTATGACAAAAAGTGACTTGAAGAGTGTATTAAAAGACTATGCCAATGATGACGGGGTGAAAGACCAGTCGGCTGTGCAGGAGTTTGAGTTACCACAGTTTTTCGGTACTTATTTAAAAGGAAGCTGCGAAACAGATCATTGTCTTTATGCTTGTCTGATGACTAAGGCGGCAGGTAGTGGATTTTATATATCTATTATCTATAGCAAGGAAAATGAAAATATTGCCGAAAAAATACTGAAAAGTTTTACAATGGAGGAATAAACAAAAGAGCGTTAATGCTTGTTTCTTAGATAAGAAAGCGTTCAAAATTTACCAGAAAATTACTAGATTATTAATAGCAAATGAAAGGACTGGCTTCGTGAGAAGGTAGTCCTTCTTTTTTGTGTAGTTATGAATGTTTAGGGAATCTATGATTCATGTGTAATATGCTTTGCCGACATCAGAATATCAAATGATTTTGGGCCATAATAAGGGACATTCAGAAAATAATATAAGTTAGCCAACTAATTCGCAATACTTTAAGTATGCATTAGCTGGCTAACTTATTATTCTATGAATGTTTCAGGTTAAGGCATTAACGTCCGGTCCACCATAAGGGAGTGATGATATTATCTGAGCCTCCTAATAACTCTACAGCTTGTTTATAGCCTTCGGGGTCTGCATTCTCCAGACTGGAAGGATATCGCATACGCTGTGGATAAAATTCCCATTTCTGTCCGTCTTTCCAAGAATTAGGATTCCAGACATTAACCATGTCTGAACCGGTCATTGAACTTTCGTTTGCAGGAATCTCAAAGAATGGTAATCCCAAACGGCGGAAATCCGACCACATTTCCAATACCAAATACGGAGTTTGTGCAATGAATTTTTGAGTGATAATTTTAGTCAGATGGTCATTCAATGCTTTTCCATATAACGTTTTAGAAGCTGTAGGATATTCATAAGTAACAGTCTTCTGTTCCTTGCTGTATCCATCCACATAAGTCATTTGTTCAGCAGTAGGTTCAGTGGTATGATCAAATTTGACTGAAGTACCTACACGATTGTAGTTGGTGGAATTCAGATAATCATTCACATATTCGCTAACACCAAAGTATTCAAAACTAGCTTTAATACCGTTTTCATAGGCTTCTTTCGCTGTTATTCCAGTGTTCCAACCATACAATGAAGCTTCTGCTAGCAAGAAATACGTTTCCCATGCTGCAAAGAATATGCGAGATTTTCCCTTACAATAGTCTTTACCCAACATTGGAAGAGTACAGCCGGGGCCATATCCATTTGTCACCAGTTGGTTATAAGCCAAGGTTGGCGACCATCCACCACGCGAACCAGCGGGATAACCATTCCAACAACGAGTTGCATCAATCTTTATTTCTCCGGGATTATCCTTGTTAGGAATCGGATTTCCGTTTTCGTCTACTGTGTAAAGAACGAAATCTTTAGCTGTCCTGTCATTATATTTATCTATGTAGTTCTCAGCATTTTCATCATCAGGCAGACAGAATATCTTTAATGCACGCGGATCAAGATTTTCCGGCATACCATCCAGCCAATATTGTTTAGTAGGATTATCTGTATTAGCAACATAATGTCTGTCATATTTAATACCTAAATAATTAGCTGGTTTAACATAACTAGCCAAATCGGAACGTTGTTCTGTTACTTTAATACCACCTAAATTAGTCAGAAGATTGGCAACTGTTGAAGAAAGAACCTGATCGTCAAATGAACGGGTATATACTCCGGAAAAGACATCCCATCCATCATTTTCTTTTACTGCAAACATATCATCAGCCGTTAAAATCTTGTTACCTTTGGCCGCATCCTCAAATTCGGCCTGTGCAGTTGCCTTGTCGATGTTTGATAAACGCATGGCCAGACGCATACGGAGTGAATTTGCATATTTCTGCCACTTCACAGGATCATATTTTACATTGTCAAACGGGTCGCATTTGCCTTCTGCCTCAACAGGCAGGACAGAGGTGTTAATAGTTGCTGCGGCTTCTTTCAACTCCTTTAAAATGAATTCATAATCATCTTTCTCTGAGTTGAAAACAGGATTTTCCCCTAGGAAACTTTCAATAGGATAAGGTCCGAAATTATCGACAAACTCACTGATAAGATAGGCACGCCAGATACGGGCAAATTGCTTTACGTTCGGGAAAAATTCTTTTTCATGTGCAGTGGTAGTGGCCGCTTCGAGCTGGTTCTCTACTGCTGTAATAGCCAACGTAGCATTTTTAATACTGGCACTGAGATCAGGATAATAATAAGAAGATGTGTAATCATCACTATAGCGGCCTACGTTCAGAAAACTCATTTCTCCACAAATTCTGGCAGCACTAGCCCAGTTATAGACTACTATACGCTCTGCGGTACCGGGATTCATCTGTGCCTGTCCTATAGAATTATTCAATGCATATTGAGGTTTTACATATTCCTCACCGGCGGCTGTGGGATTGGTATTGACTTCATCAAAGTCAGAGCAGGAAACTAATCCGGCGCAAAAGCCAAGCCCCAAAAATAATTTATTCATTGTTTTCATTGTTCTTTTTCTTTTTTATGATTAGAAACCAAGAGTTACATTAAACAGGTAAGAACGTGATGTCGGAGCTGACGAGTTCTCCAAACCTGTTGCATTAGTGCTTGTAGCATATACTGATTCCGGATCAATACCGTCCAAATGGCTTGAAATCATCCATACATTATTTACGGTGAAACCAAGCTTAACCTGTTGGAACGGAGTCTTTTTCAACATAGATGACGGGAAACGATAACTCAAGGCGATGTTACGCAAACGGATGTTGGTTGCATCATAAATATAAGCTTCCGAAATACCGGCGCGACCTGTAGCCAAAGCTTTGTAATAACGTTCTAAAGAAACACTTTGATCATTTACCTTATAACCGTTGCCATCTTTGATAACTCCCGCTACAACGATATCCTCACGTTTACCGCCTGGAGCAGTACATTCGGCAATACCACTACGTTGCAAGTTCATATTGGTGAATGAGAAAATATCGCCACCAAAACGTCCGTCAATCAGGAAACTAAGTGTGAAGTTTTTATAATTAAATGTATTTGTCCATCCTAATAGGAAGTCAGGCTGTTGTTCACCAATCTTATGCTTGTCACTAGTGGCCTGTGGCAGTCCTGATTCATTGAGTAATAATTGTCCTTTAAATTCTCCTTCTTCTACTCGTTGATATTTGGTACCCCAGATTTCACCATAAGCACCTCCCGCAACTGCATAAACCTGTAATGCGTCAGAACCTCCTAAAGCATACTGCATACCTGGTTTTCCCGGTAATAATTCAATAATCTTACTCTTGTTCTGAGAGAAGTTCAACTGAGTATCCCAACTAAATTGAGCTGTTTCGATAGGGCGTGCATTCAACATGATTTCAATACCGGTATTTTGAATGTTACCTGCATTTACTTTCATGTTATCATAACCGGAAAGGTTATTTAAAGGAATATTCATTAACTGGCGTTTTGCGTTTGTCTTGTACCATGCAAAGTCAACTCCTAAACGGTTATTGAAGAATTTCAATTCAGCACCGGCTTCCCAAGAAGTAATCAACTCGCTGCGTACATCTGCATCGTATTTGGTTTTTCCTTGTCCGGCAGTTGTATTGCCATTAGGGTCTGAACCAATACTATATGTATTATATAACTGATATGCATCCATATCGTTACCTACTTGTGCAAAAGATGCACGTGCTTTAGCATAAGTAAACCATTCGGGCATGCCTTTGCCTACTTTACCCACCATATCACTGATCACCCATGACAATGAAACAGACGGATAGAAGAATGAACGGTTTTCTTTATTCAAAGCTGATGACCAGTCATTACGGAAAGTTGCATCCAAGAATGCCCAACCATTATAGTTGATCCCAAGAGTTCCATACAAAGAATTGATTTTTTTATGAATATAGGTTTCGGTTATTGACAAATCTTTTTTGTCACCATTGGCTAAAGAGAATAAATCGGGCGCAGTCAATTTTCCCATAGAATTATCCAAACCTGTAGATTTTCTTTCCATTAAGTTACCACCAAAAGAGAAATTACCACCAAATTTTCCAAACAATTCATCTTTATGGCCACTGATCAAAAAGCTGAAATTATTTTCGAAGAACTTTTTCTCACTAGTGCTGTAACGGCTGTTCTTATTATTAGTAGGACTTCCTGCATACAATTTCTCTTCACCCTCAGTGAAATACATATCACTACCGGCTTTGATTTCAGCATCCAGCCAATCTGTAAATTTGTACTTCAATGATCCGTTCATCAGGAAACGATTGCGGCTATCTTTATTGGGATTATAATCTTTAGACCAATAAGGGTTGATACCCCCTTTACTCCACCAGATCATTTCACCGAATTCGTCTTTGACAGGGCTGGAAAAGTCACGGATGTCAATAGTCGTAGGCATATTGAAAATAGTATAAAATGCATTATTCCCACGTGCACCACTGATAGGGCGGTTTTCTGCGAGGGTATTGATGTATTGTACTTTTGCATCAATGCTCCAACGATCATCTTTACCAAAAGTAGAAGATGCACGCAAAGTTAAGTTTGTACGGCTTAAGTTAGCACCCGGTATCATGCTGGAGTCATCCATACGATTCAATGAAGTGTAAATGGATGTTTTATCATACTGCTGCTGGAATGATATGCTTTCTGATAAGTTCACACCTGTATCAAAGAAATTTTTTACGTTATCAAAGATTTGCATATTTGCAGTTGTACCATCCCATTTTGTATAGCTTTGCCCTGTTACTTCAGGTCCCCAGCTATAGCTGTTAGTTGAGTCGAACACGCCATTCTCACCTTGTCCAAAGGCTTTTTGGCGTTTAGGGAGCATAAATGTTGTCTCAGCGGAAACTGAACCAGAGATGGTGATACCCAAACCTTCACGCTTTGTTCCTTTTTTAGTTGTAATCAAAATAACACCATTACCGGCACGAGAACCATAAAGTGCAGCAGCTGACGCACCTTTCAACACAGACATGGACTCAATATCTTCAGCATTAATATCTGAAAGTCCATTACCCATATCCAATGTCGGGTTATCAATATCATTATTACTTGCTCCTGTAAAGTTATCCATTGGCACACCATCGACAACAATTAACGGCTGGTTCAAACCTGTTACAGAATTCGCACCACGAAGCTGGATTTTGGAAGAACCGCCAGGACCATTACTTGAACGGATAATCTGGACACCTGAAACTTTACCTGTCAAAGCATTTGCGAGGTTCGTTTCACGAGCTTCAAGTAACGCGTCACCTTTTACCTCCTGCATGGCATAACCCAGTGCTTTTTTCTCACGTTTGATACCAAGAGCAGTCACTACAACTTCACCCAATGTTTGTGTGTCATCCTGTAAAGTTACATTCATGGGTTGTCCATCCCAAGGAATCTCTACTGTTTGATAACCTACAAATGAAATTTGAATGATATCCCCTTTTTTCACATTGGATAAAGAGAAGTCGCCATCAAGTCCGGTTATCGTACCATTAGTCGTACCTTTCACTACTACAGACGCACCGATAACGGTTTCACCTGTAGCATCTACTACAACTCCTGTACAAGCTCCATTTTGTTGTGTGATTTTCACATCGGCAACGCCGGGATTGGCGACCGCGTATGCTGCTCCTGTAGAGGCACCCATTAGGAACAGCAACATACTGACTGATTTTAGTCGTTTTAACATAGCTGTGATTTTTTTTAAAGTTTATTGAAAATCAAGTAATTCCGTTTCCTTAGTTCCTTCAGAACTACTCTTACAGCTATATATCTGAATATCAGTGCGTTTTATTTTTATGCCTCAAAAAGAAAAATTGTATTTAAAAGTCTATAGAAGGACTTTTAAATACAATTTTCTATCTATTTTCTACCGAAAAGAGTACTAATATAGAAAGCCGAATAACCATAATGGTATTTTATTATTTATTCCATACTCTATATCATCAGCGACAATATATGCATCAGAAAGTCCATTTATTTGTTGTTTACCTTTATGTCTACCACCGACTTCAAAAGTATAGCGTCCATCAATAAAGAAATCACTCTCTTTAGAAACGTTTATTTTGTGGCAATAACGCAATTGGTTGGCAAAAAAAGTTTCCCTGACATTTCCAATATCAATCTGACTGGCAGACAATGCATACATTAAATTAGGATTCTCCAAAAACAGTTTATCAGGTTTTTGCAAGCGGCTTATGCCGGAGCCTTCTTTTTGGAGATTCATAGTCAGACAGCTGTCATGGAGGGCATCCAGATAGGCCAGCAATGAATTACGCGAGATTCCTATCCGTTCACTTAGTTTGCTGACATTAGGAATAAAAGGCGCCGACTCTGCAATGATATATAGTAACTGCTTAATTTTAGTTGTATATGAAATATCAACCCCTCTTAATTGTGGAATCTCCAATTCCACAATCAGATTGACCACTTCATTTATTCTTGAATAATAAAGAGAGGGTAATTCATTGTAATAAGGATAATACCCATGTTTCAAATAATCAGAAAAATGTTTCAGAACTTTAACTTTGTCTACTATCCCGACAGATAATGCCAGATGATTGTCCAATATATTATTTAAAGTCAATATCGGCAATGATAGTTTTTCATTCCAGTTTAAATACTCGCGAAAAGAAAAACCTTGCATTTCATAAACAATAGCCCGCCGGCTTAAATCCGATTTGGCATTTAAGATTTCAAGCAAGGACGAACCTGTAAAGACTACATGAAGTTCAGGTAAGTCATCATAAATATTTTTCAGTTCTTGAGACCAGTTGGGGTATTTGTGTACTTCATCCAGAAACAGATATTTTCCTCCCCGCTTTACAAAATCGGAAGCTAAATCATAAAGTTTATTTTCACTGAACCAGATATTATCCACACTGGCATAAAGTACGGTTTTATCCATTGAAAGGTTCAGTTTGATATACTGCAACAATAAAGTTGTTTTTCCAACTCCCCGGGCCCCCTTTATACCGATAAGACGAGCTTCCCATTCTATCTCATTCATCAGGCTACGTACAAAAGAAGTATTCGTTATAGCCAGTTTCTTGATAAAGGATTCAAATAATCGTTCCATTTCTTCTTTTTGTTTATCACACATTACAAAAATAGTAATAAATTGTTCATCATGATAAACAAAATGAGTTTTTTTTTAAAGTTGCAGCAATAAATAATATGCTTTGCCGGTATCAGCATATCAAATGATTTTGGGATATAATAAAAAAGGAAGAGAATATATCACATAACCTCTTCCTTTTTAATTAATAAACTTGGACTATCGTCATATTTCAGACTGTTTTTTCATTAATTCAAATTAGGTCCTTCGCCAAATTGCGGATTTCCTTCATCTACCCATACACGCTGAGAGTTTAGTTTGTCAGGATCTGCATTGTCAGTACCATAAGAGAACCCTTGCGCTTTATATGCTGCAATTGTAATATCACGCATCTGATCTGTAGGAGCAGGTTCGCTTACTTTGAAACGTCTCGGAATTAATGTTGAATAATCCAATAAATCACTAAATTCCTCCCAAGGTAATAATGTACTGTTTTTCATGGGAATACCGGAACGACGTACATTTATAAACTGATCAAGAGGGCTCATTATATAGTGGATGTACTGCTGAATATATACCTTTTCCAAATCAGATTTAGTATCACCAGTTAATTTGAAAGCATCATGAGAGAGCATTTCATTAACCATGGTATCATCAATCTTAATAGTAGCATCGAGCGGGTCATTTACACAAGTACGTGAATAATAAGGAACTTGATTGAGTTCCGCTGCTTTGTCATATACATAAGCAGATAAACGACAACCTTCTGTCAGATATTCTTGAGCCGATTTAGGTGCATTAGCTCCTAATAATTTAAATTCAGCTAATAATAATTGTACTTCTGCTGCTGAGAAATAAATGCCATACCATGGGGTTATTTGAATATCTTTATCAGGTGTTACATCCGGTGCATCTGGATAAGTGAAGTCATAAATACCTTTTACTAATTCCTGATTGCGGAATGACAGCGCTTCATAATCTCTTGTTCCACCTGCGGAAGTTTTTAACTGGAACAATAAACCTGTAGGGTCAAAAATCCATTTGTTATTCTCTTCCAAGCCAGCACCAATCTTTAAAGGGGCTCCGTAATAACGTACCCATGGTTCGCCTGGACCTGTCCAGCCTTTAAATTTACCGTCTTCGATAATAGCGTTTTCGGCGATATAAGGAGGAATTTCTTTACCTTGATCCAAGAATGCTTGTATTACAGCTCCGTTAAACTCATTCTTTGTGAAGGCACTTAACAGACGTGTGTCGCGGTTGTCTTTCATAAAGTCAATTAATAAATCATGTCCGGCACCTTGAGGGAAATCATTGTTCCAGTGATTGTTTGTTCTTCCGCGATTATAAATAAAATCATCAGTTGCGGATTCTAATATACCAGCCTGATTGGCTATGACTTCATTTGCTATCTTAATGGCTCTGTTTCTGTCTTTATTAACAAGACGTGCTGCTAGCTTTAATTTTAAAGAGTTGGCGAATTTCGCCCATTTTTTGACATCGCCATTGTATATGAAATCCTGATTACCTAAGATATCGCTAATATTATTAGTCGTAAGATAGTTAATAGCCTCGTCCAATTCCTTCAACCAATAATCATATAATTCTTCCTGTGTGTCAAATTTGGGATACAATGTGCCTCCATAACGAGCCATCTCTGCTTCCGTGTATTGAAGTGAGCCATACATATCGCTATCACCCATTGCCAGAAAGACAGCTAAAGGATTACATAGATATTGAATATATCCATAACGTGCTTTATCTTCATCAGACATTTGAGAAATTTGATAACGTAAATCATTTATCATACGTAAAGTATCGTATATATTCGATCCTGTACTACCTTGCTCGGTTATCAGATTAAAACTGTCTACATTACCACTTGGGCTAACAATACACTGTCCCCAAGCACCAATACGCGGAAAATCATAATACCATGCAGAATAATCCATCGGTTCGAATTGATATAGGCATTCCGTGAATAAAAAACGGATATTAGGAGTTGAAATGTCACCTTCACTTGAGTTTATATCTTTAAACTCATCGGCACAAGAGGATAAAAGTCCTGCACCTAAAATGCATGAAGCAAATAAATATTTTAATTTCATACTAATTCAATTTTATATTGTTAAAGCATTATGCATTAGAATTCGGCATTAATAGTAAACGTATAGTTTCTAATATATGGTTCATAACCACGGATACGGAATTCTGCAGATCTATTACCACGAACACTTTCCGGGTGAACGTTATTAGGCAATGAATTATATATATAGCCTACATTGCGTGCTGCTAAACTTAAATTCAAACCTTTAGCACCAATCTTTGATGCTATGCTTTTAGGCATACGATATGACAATGTGATATCACGAAGAGCTATGTAACTTAACTCATGCACCCAGTCATCATTAACGACACCTTCGCCCCAAGAATTTCTAAACACATGATATGCACTAGCATGGGTCGGTTCGATAATACCTGCATCAATAGCTTGCTGATGGGTCATACCACTGATGTCATGTGATTTGCCATCAATACCTGTAGCTGAAGTACCCGGTGCAAACACTCCTTCTAAAATAACACCATCTTCATAGGTGATTCCATTGCTACCCCCTGCATACTGACTTGTCCAAGTCAAACCACCACTTGCCGCATCACGATATTTTAAAGACGTTTTAGTCCAGCCGGCATTTGAACCGTAACGGTTGCTATACATAGCTACTAAACCACCGATACGCATATCAAGACCTACATGTAAACTTAAATTTTTCCAGCGCAGGCTTGTTGACATAGAACCTAAAAAATCCGGTTGCATATCACCCAATTCCTGAACCACTCCACTTCTACGTTCGTATACAGCACGACGCGTATCACTGTAGTTCAACAAAACTCGCCCTTGATCGTCACGAGCAGGAAGAATATCAGTCATTAACATACCATAACTTCCACCAACTTTAGCAACAGAACCAATACGGTAGTCATAGGCGTTTACTTGACCTGCAAGTGAAATATATTCAGCTGCATCCGGATGGAGTTCTACAATCTTACTCGTATTTTTGGTCCATGTGAAATCTAGTCCCCATTCCCAATCTTCATTTTGGAAAGGAATAGTATTCAAAGCTAACTCTATACCTTGATTCTGAATATTACCAGCATTAATCAATTGTGTACTGATACCTGATACCCAAGGAGTTGCTATTTCCATTATTTGATCTTTGGTATTTTCTTTATAGTAAGTTACATCCAAATTCAGACGGTTTTTAAATGTACGGAAGTCCAAACCAATTTCCCAAGCATTTTTACGTTCCGGTTTTAAATTGGAGGCTTTCATTATTGTATTTAAAGTATTGGTATAAATATTCCCGCCATTAGGCAATTCAATTGTACCAAATCCATAAGCCTGGTTTACATAATAAGGATCGGTATCATTACCTACTTGTGCCCACGAGCCACGAACCTTAGCGAAAGAGATCCATTCGGGCAATTGCTCACGGAATGTTTCACTAATAATCCAAGAACCTGAAACTGAAGGGTAAAAATAAGAATGATTACCTGTACCATTAGCATAAACTAATGCAGAAGACCAATCATTACGTCCTGTAACATCCAAATAGACTTGATTCTTCCATCCTAAATTTAAAGCAAAAATGGCAGAAAGCATACGTTTTTCGCTTTTCAATCCACCATCGGATTTTTTAGGATTCTTTGAGTTATCAACGAACCATTGTCCAGGAACCACCATACCTCCGTCAGTATTTACAGAATATTCATATCTGCTAGTATTATAATATTCAAAGCGTGCAAAGCCACCAATATAATAATCTTTTATAGTTTTGTTCCAAGTAAACGAGCCACCAAAAGTGGTTTGTTCCTTTGTGTTTTGCCAAATTTTATAATAGCCTCCATCATTGGCATATCCGGTTCCTAATTCTTTGTTATCACCACGATTGTAGTAATAATTCATATTAGCATCAGCTTTAAATTTCAGCCAGTCGGTTATTTTCATATTAACTTCAAAAGTAGGGCGTACAACTGTTTCTTTTTGGCGATAATCATATTTATCAATTTCGAACCAATAGGTTTTACCAGGAACATTTCCATAGATGTCACCATAATCAGTACTTGCCACTCCACCATGTTCGCCGAGATATTTGTTACGGAAATATTGGGGGTCATAATTGGGAGTCCATGTTCCGTTTACGAAATTTTCACCGATATTGCGTGCTGCATTTCTTGGCGTTGAATTAGAAAAATTCACAGAAGCTGCAACATCTACCCAATCATTTAATTTATGTGTTGCTTTTACCAAGAAAGAATAACGCTCAAATGTATTATTCGGAGTAGTGGATTCAGCATGTTTATAAGACATGGAAGCATAGAATGTGGTTTTGTCATTACCACCATGAATAGCTAGATTTGTATTGGTGTTGAAACCTATTTGATACATATCCAACATATTATTTTTATGTGGGGAATAAGTAGTCATTGTACCGTCATAATTTTCAATTTGACTACCGTCATATTTAGGACCAAATCCAGTTCCCCAAGTTCCAATTAAGGTATGTTGTCCAGCTGAGTTCACTTGGAATTGTGTTGGTTGCCAGATATTACCATCACCATCTGCGTCATAACGTCCTACATACGGACCATCACCATAGACAGTCTGAATATCTGGAGTTTTATATGCATGGTCGATACCGAATGTTTGAGAGAAACTGATACCTAATCCACTACCACCCTTGCCACTTTTAGTAGTAATTACAACAGCACCATTCAAACCACGAGAACCATAGAGTGCAGTCGCTGCGGCACCTTTTAAAACAGAAACTGTTTCAAAATCATCAGGATTTAGATTTTTCAATTCATTACCATAGTCACTGGAATTACTCCCCCAGTTCAAGTCATCATTACCAGATACATTATTATCCAGTATAACACCGTCTACTACATAAATAGGCTGGTTGTTATTGCCCATCGTGGAAGCACCACGGATTTGAATTTTGGCTGCGCCAAAGATACCACCATCTGAACTGGAAATTTCAACACCTGCTACTTTTCCTTGTAATGCAGTAACCGGAGAAATGGTGTTGGCTGCTTTCAATTCATCACCCCTTACTTCGGTAACGGCATAACCCAGCGCCTTTTCCTCACGTTTCAATCCTAGAGCGGTTACAACTACCTCACCCAACAATTGAGTATCATCTTTCAAAAGAACATCTAGAGGTTTCCCGGTCCATTTTATTTCTTGAGTAGCATAACCAACGAAAGAGATAACAATGATATCCCCTTCCTTTACATTACTTAAAGAGAAGTCACCGTCAAGCCCTGTGATAGTACCATTCGTAGTCCCTTTCACTACTACAGATGCACCGATAACACCTTCTCCCGTAGCATCCTTGACGATACCCGTACATGTCCCTGTCTGTTGTGTGATTTTCACATCGGTAACGCCGGGATTGGCGACCGCGTATGCTGCTCCTGTAGAGGCACCCATTAGGAACAGCAACATACTGACTGATTTTAGTCGTTTTAACATAGCTGTGATTTTTTTTAAAGTTTATTGAAAATCAAGTAATTCCGTTTCATTAGTTCCTTCAGAACTACTCTTACAGCTATTGTGTTGATATTCAATGTAGTTGAATATGATAACGACAAAAAGAAATTTCCATTTAAAGCCGTTAAAACAAACTTTAAATGGAAATTTTCTACTTCATTTCTACCCAAATCACTACTTTGCACAAAGAAATAAGGGAGTATTACATTCCGTAAAAGAATGAGAACTTTCAATAATTGATGGGAAAGTTTTTCATCTTACAAATGAAAACAGCATCGGCTCATTGTTTTAGAAAGTCCTTATCTTTTTCAAGAAGAATCAACTCTTTACTTACATATAAATAATATTTGCAAAATAATTCTATGTATAGTCCTGAAGGTCAAAATAAAACAATCCCCTTGTTTTTACAGGAAAAACAAGGGGAACTGTTATTCTTTAATTTTATTTTCAGTTCTTCGGTCCTTTGCCAAAATCAGGATTTTCTTTATCCATCCATACACGTTCGTCATGCAAAACTTGTGGATTTTTTGCATTTGTACCTTGATATGTATAACCTTGTGCTTTATATGCAGCGATAGTTATGTCATGTAACTGATCTGATTCCAAAGGCTCCATAACAGCAAATCTTCTAGGGATAGGATAAGAGTCACCCAATTGTTCGTCAAATTCCTTACGCGGTAAAATGGAACTATTCTTCATAGGAACACCAGAACGCATAATGTTAACATATTGATCAATCGGTGCATTAAAATAATGGAGATATTCTTGGATATACACTTTTTCCAAATCAGAAGCTTTATCTCCACTTAAATTATAAGCCTCTTTCTTAAGCAGTTCTGTCAGCCATTCCTCTTGCAGCTTAATGGAAACATCATGAGGGTCATTTACATAAGGACTGTCATAATAAGGTATATGATTCTGACCGGCAACATAATCATATCCTTTTACTGAAGCAGTGATACCGTCTGTAAAATACTCTTGGGCACTTTTTTGTCCATTCCAAGTAGCTCCCAACAGGGTGAATTCAGCCAAGAAGAAATTGGTTTCCGCTGCCGAAAAATACAGACCATACCAGCCATATTGTTGAGTGTCCTGAACCGGAGTAACATCCGGAGCATCCGGATAAGTATATGTCAACAAACCTTTTACCATTTCTTGATTCCGGTAAGTACACGGATAATAGCTTTTCTTGGCACCAGCTGCCGAGTACAAAACAAACAATTGTCCTTTGGGGTCAAAATAATCCTCGTATTTGTCCATCTGTCCTGCACCTATTTCTACAGGAAGACCATAATAACGTACCCAAGGTTCACCTGGACCACCCCATTCTTTAAAGACTTTCTTTCCATTTTTAACCTCAGAAATTACATTCTTTTCTACAAAATCCGGCATTTCTCTTTTTTGATCAAAATAAGCCTGCACAACATTAGAATTGTAGTCATTCTTTTGGAAGAAATAAAGCAAACGCGGATCTTTGTTGTTTACCAAAAAGTCTATAAGATGTTGCGTACCTACTCCTACAGAAAAATCATTATTCCAATTGTTATCGAACTTACCCTTGTTATATACAAAGTCATCATCCGTAGTAGCAATTAAGCCAACAGGACTTTCTGCTACCTGTTTTACTATTTCAAAAGCACGGTTCCGGTCTTTGTTTATCAAACGGGCTGCAATTTTCAATTTCAAAGAATTGGCCAGTTTGCCCCATTTTTTCAAATCACCTTTATAAATAAAGTCCTGATTATTCAAAACATCTTTGATTTCGTTACTGCTCAGATAATTAATAGTCTGGTCCAGTTCTTTCAGCCATACTTCCAAAAGTTCCTCTTGAGTGTCATACTTAGGCAATAACAAAGGAGGATTGGTATATCTGGCTTGTTCTGCTTCTGTATATTGACGTGAGCCATATAGGTCGGCATCTTGGATACTTAAATAAACCAACAAAGGATTACAAAGATATTGGATATATTCATAAGTCGCTTTTTCCTCTTCAGGCAACTGGCTGATTTGATATCGAATCTCATTAGCATAACGAAGAACTTCGTTTACTTCATAACCACAACCATTGGCTTCATCAGTCGGACGATTTGAACGAGTTGTATTACCTCCTGATGAAACTGTTGTTTGCGACCAGGTAGAAAGATCATTAAATCCTCCAAACCACTGTGCATAATCTCCCGGTTGGAAAGAAGCCTCACATTTAGTGAACAGGAAACGAATATCAGGCTTTGTAATAGTAGACGGATCTGAATTTAATTCAGAGAATTCATCTACACAGGAAGTAAACATTACACTTCCTAAAAGCAGTGCGGCTGCTAAAGTTCTATATTTCATTGTTGATAATTCTTTTAAAGTTAACAATTAGAAATTGGCATTAATTGTAAATATGTAACTTGCCGTATAAGGCTCGAAACCACGAATACGGAACTCTGAAGCTGAATTAGAACGTACAGATTCCGGATTCAGGTTATTAGGTAATGAATTATACAGATATCCCAAATTACGTGCACTGAATGACAGGTTCAATCCTTTTGCACCCAGTTTGTGACTGATGCTATTAGGCAAACGATAATTTATAGTAATATTACGCAAAGCGATATAACTCAACTTGTGTACCCAAATGTCATCAATTGTCTGTGCTCCCCATGCATAATTATTTCCATACCATGAACCGGCATGAGTGGGTTCCAGTTTTCCTTCCTGTACTAACTGTGCGTAAGACAGTCCGCTGACATCCATTTTTGTTCCATCCACCAAGGTCGCAATTGTTCCTTCTTTAAAAACACCTTCCGGAATCATACCATCAGTATATTGAATACCTTTGGAATCGGCGTATTGACTAGTCCAAGTCATACCTCCATGTTCCGGGTCACGGTATTGCAAAGAACTTTCTGTCCAACCGGCCTGAGTTCCGTATAAGTTACAGTAAGATGCTACCAAACCTCCAAAACGCATATCCAGTCCGACATTCAAACTTAAATCTTTCCAAGTTAACGTTGTTGCTACAGATCCCAGAAAATCGGGTGTCATGTTGCCCACTACTTCCGCTGTTTTGCTTTGTGCTCTATATGCGCCTCTCCAGCTGTCATCCCACTCCAACAAAGGTACACCGTTTTCATTACGTGCCTGAGTGACATCTGACATCAACACACCATAAGACTCACCGACTTTCGCTACAGAGCCGATATGATAGTCGTATGCGTTTACATAACCGGACAATTCAATATAGTTGGCAACATTAGGATGCAAGGATACAATTTTACTTCTGTTTCGTGTATAAGTGAAGTCCAGATCCCACTGCCAGTCTTTAGTTTTGATAGGAGTGGTATTTAATGCGATTTCAATACCTGAGTTTTGGATATTACCAGCATTTACCAACTGTTGGGTAACACCGGAAATAGCAGGAACATTGATTTTCATAATCTGGTCTGTGGTATTTTCCTTATAATAAGTGAAATCCAAATTCAAACGATTATTAAAAGTACGGAAATCCAAACCTATTTCCCATGAATTCTTACGTTCCGGTTTAAGGTCGGCAATCTTCATCAGTTTGTCCAGTTCATTGGTATAGATATTGCCGTCATACATTTCCATTGTGGCAAAAGAATATGTCTGATTGACAGCGTATGGGTCTGTATCATTACCTACTTGTGCCCATGATGCACGAAGTTTTGCCAAGTTAATCCATGAAGGCATACTTTCGCGGAAAGTTTCATTAATCAACCATGAACCTGATACAGAAGGATAGAAGTATGAGTGATTACCTGTACGATTGGCATATACCAATGCAGAAGACCAGTCATTACGTCCTGTAACATCCAAATAGAATTGATTCTTCCATCCTAAATTTAAAGCAAAAATGGCAGAAATAATTCTTTTGCTGCCCGATATGGTCGATTCGCTCTTTTTAGTCTTTTTTGAGTTTTCCACGAACCATTCTCCAGGCACCACCATTCCTCCGTCAGTTGATACTTTTGAATGTTGGGAAGAGGTGTTGTAATACTCAAATCGTGCGAATCCACCGAGTGAAAAATCTTTTATCTGCTTGCTGGCAGTAAAAGTTCCCCCTACGGTAAATTGTTCTTTTATATCTTGCGTAATACCATAATATCCTCCTTCGTTTGCATAACCGGAACCTAATTGCTTATCTTCTATAGAAGTATAATAACGGTTCATATTAGCGTCTGCTTTAAACTTCAGCCAATCTGTCATCTTTACATTTACTTCAAATGTAGGACGAATAACAGTTTCCTTCCGTACATAATCGTAATTATCTACTTTGAAGAAATAATTTTTAGCGCTGGAAGGAACCGAACCATATTGGTCACCATAGCTGGTACTGGCAATACCACCATGCTCACCTAAATATTTGTTCCGGAAATAATCTACGTCAAATAGCGGGTTAATCACATTGGTATTTGCATTGACAAACAATTCACCCGCATTCAGTTGTGCATTACGCGGTTTTGAGTTGGCAAAGCTAAAAGAAGCAGCAACATCCACCCAATCGTTCAACTTATGGCTAGCTTTCAACAACATGGAGTAACGTTCAAAAGTATTGTTTTCTGTTGTTGATTTGGCATTTTTATAAGATAAAGATGTATAAAATGATGTTTTTTCATTACCACCGCGAATAGAAACATTCGTGTTTGTATTGAACCCTAATTTATATAAATCCAGCATATTATTTTTACGTGGAGAATAGGTAGTCCATGTACCATCATAATTGCGGATTTGAGAGCCATCATATCTAGGACCAAAACCAAAGTTGGGTACTCCTACTAATGTATGTTCCCCATTCTGATTTACTGTAAACTGATGTTCATCCCACATACTTCCATTTTGGTCGGCATCAGATTGTCCCGGCATGTATCCTGGACCATATAAAGTTTGAATATCCGGAGTCTTGAAAGCATGGTCAATACCAAATGTTTGAGAAACGCTGATACCCAGCCCTTGTGTACCCTTACCGGATTTGGTGGTGATTACAACCGCACCATTCAAACCGCGGGAACCATACAATGCTGTTGCCGCAGCACCTTTCAATACTGATACAGTTTCAAAATCATCAGGATTTAAGTTTTTCAACTCATTACCATAGTCGCTGGCGTTGTTGGCACCTGCGTCCCAGTCTGCTGTCGTATTACCAGATACACCGTTATCCAGAATCACTCCATCCACCACATAGATAGGCTGGTTGTTGGAACTTAAGGTTGAAGCTCCACGAATCTGTATCTTGGTACCACCAAATAAACCACCATCTGATCCTGAGATTTCAACACCGGCTACTTTACCTTGCAATGCGGCTACCGGAGAAATGGTATTGGCAGCTTTTAATTCATCTCCCTTCACTTCAGTAACTGCATATCCCAAAGCTTTTTCTTCACGCTTCAATCCCAAAGCTGTAACCACAACTTCACCTAACTGTTGCGTATCATCTTTTAAAGTTACATCGATAGGCTGTCCGGTCCATTTTACTTCCTGTGTCTGATATCCTACAAAAGAAATAACAATGATATCTCCTTTTTTTACATTTGACAAAGAAAAGTCACCGTCAAGTCCGGTAATAGTACCATTAGTCGTACCTTTTACTACTACAGATGCACCAATGACAGTTTCACCCGTAGCATCCTTGACAATTCCTGTACATGTACCACTTTGTTGTGTGATTTTCACATCGGTAACGCCGGGATTGGCGACCGCGTATGCTGCTCCGGTAGAGGCACCCATTAGGAACAGCAACATACTGACTGATTTTAGTCGTTTTAACATAGCTGTGATTTTTTAAGTTTATTGAAAATCAAGTAATTACATTTTCTTAGTTCCTTCAGAACTATGTTTTTCAATTTAATTTAGATTAACGGTGCAAATATATAACAATTTTAATATATATAAAGAATCTATTGAAAAATATTTTTAATATGCTCTGATTTTTAACGTTTGAGATATCTGGAGCCCCCTATTTAAAGAGAGAACCGATAACTTTCACAGAACTTTCTTGAAATGATTTATATTGTTTTTCCATCGAATATTTACCGTTTGTTTGGTAGTCGGTAGAAAACAGGTAACGCATATTGGGATAAGAACCAAAGGAAAAAAGGTAATGCCAGTCCATGCCGTTGGTGTATTGCCAGAGAAAATATTCCTTTTTTATATAGGCAGTATTGCAGACAACAATCAAAAGATGAAAGGAAAGAAGGAATATGAAAGGAAGAACGGAAGAGGGAAAGAAGTCCAAACAAACTGTAGGCTGTAATTTTAAGTCCTTGAACTTGCCCATGTGACAACTTGCCCAAGGACAAGATTGTCCTTTGAGGAGATAGAAAAGTTGGAACATTCCTTGTCCTGCGGTGACAGAAACATTTCTGTTATCGCAGGACAAAGGAATTTACATTAATAAATAAGCGTACCTGAGATACACCAATAACTATTGCTTCCCCCTTCGGGAGCACCCTGCGGTATTTTTACGGTGATGCTGTGTTCACCCGCTTCCAGATCACCCAAATAGATGTATTCGGGATTGGTCACCGTACCCGGACACCAGTTGGAACGGCTCAAGTCGGAAGAGCTCAGTCCATTGGAGAAATTACCCGAACAAGGATTCCAGTTACGATAAGTTCCACAATCATCCCGCCAAGGTACGAAAGAGATCACCTTTTCACCGTCCAAATAGAGAGTGTTCGGTTTCTGGTTGAACTCATCACCGCCTCCCCAACCGCCATGTCCCGTGGTGAGGTAGTACAGACGGGCGTTCTTGGCAGGCTCCTTCAAGGTGAACTTTACGGTCAGAGAATCCTGACGCATGAAAATCGGATAAGGCTGTCCTGCCTGCTCCAGATAATTCACTGTATTGAACAGCGGAAGAGTATTATAAACCCGATGTTCTTCATCAGGATAATACTTCAGTTTCAACGACAAACGATGTCCTTTGGCATCCCAGTTGCCGATGTAAGCGCCAATCCAAGCTTCCCCTTCCAATTTTTCGGCCAGTGGAGTTACCTCCATTTTGTAAAGTACGGAGTCCACCCAGTCCTGTCCCTTCACCTTATTATAATTGAACTTGCGCACACCGAAACCGGTGAAGAAACGCATCAACTCTAAAGGCGCATCATACTCCGCTGTGGAAATCAGCCCGTGGTAGTCCGTATTTTCCGAGCAGAAAGAGGGAACTTTCTTCAAATCACGTATGGCATCAAGAAAAGACAGCTGCTTGCCTTCCGGTATCAGAAAGACAGAACCGGTGCGGTCGTAAGCATCACCGTCCGAGTATTGGACAACTTCCGCAAAGACGGTACGATTCTTCACATAGTCGGGCAGCTTCACTTTCTTCAACAGGATGGTGCCGCCTCCGGCACTGTATTGTACGCCATCCTCCAGTACTTCGGGCAATTTAGCGTTGTTGAAGCAGATGCTCTGCTGGTCGAAGACCGGAATTGTGATAACTCCGCTTTGGTTGATGGTATATTGGTAGTCGGCCGCATCCATGCTTTCCCCCCACGACTGTGGCAACACATCCTTTCCTTTCTTCAGCGGGGTAATATGGGTGGCTTCCTGAATCATGTCACCGTTTCGCACGACTCTCAGTACCAATCCGTCAGGTACACCCACATTGGCTTGCGGAGTACCACGAAAAGGGATGTCGTTGGTATACCACACCTCGATGGTGTTGGAATTGATGGATGTGCGCAAAATTTTGCAGTTCATCCCTAAGTGTTTTCCTTCGCCCGTTTGCGTGAAACCTTTGCCGAATTCGAAGGGAGTGACCGCAGATATCACTTGTCCGTTAGGTAGTTCAGCCCTGCGGTATGCCTGCCGGGTAGTGTAGTCTATGTAACTGCCGGTTACAGGTGTCTTGTCTTCCGGGCGGGGATTGGGACGGTCGTTTTGCTCCGGCCATACGTTGGTCAATGATACGCGGTCACCGGACACGGTCATCAACAGATGCCCCGGCCGGGCTTTCCCTTTGTAATTCGATTGGTAGGTCACCTCGATACCTTGTGCATTCTTCACTTTTCCAGGGTAGTTCTGCGCGCAGACCGTCCCGGTGCTAAGCAGGAAGCACAAGCCGATTCCTACGTTTTTCAAGATGGTTCTTTTCATTTTTTCTTATTTTAAAGTATGATATAACAATTCATTTTACATGAAACACAAAATTCTCCCTTCACCCTATCCGGCTCGTTACCAGCGATCTGCCGTGTAGGAACGTCCGTAATGCCCTTTAACCGGTATGTAGGCAGTGGCATTTTTGTAGCCCTCGCGTTGTAATGACGGATGGGCTCCTTGGGTCAGTGCCTGTAGGCGGCGGTATGCGGTAGAACGGGTCATTCCGCAGACCTGCTGCATCCGGGCGCAGGTGATACTGCGATGATCTTTAAAATATTCACTCAGCAGCCCGTCTACTTCGATAGGCGACAAGTCCACCGTGTGCACCTTGTATCGTTCTCTTACAAAATGTGCCCGGCTTATAATACTCTTCTTGAAACTTTTCTCAGGCTGGAAGTTGACTCCTGTTATCTGTACTGTGCCACGGGTCATCTTCTTAGGATTTTCACTTTCTGTGGAGCCGATACTGACAGAGAAATACCCTAATCCGTTGATATGGATTCGTTTGCCGTCACCTAATTTCTCGGACAGAATATCTATCAGTCCCTCTACCACTGCCGCCCAGTCCGAACGGCTTACTGAAGTATAAAGCGTAGCCTCGTGTATCAAGTCCTTCGAGTGGATGGTCTGCTTGTTGGTGTTTCTCACATGGTATTTTTTCTTTTCCCCGTCATTTGCCGGAGATTCATAGATATCAAATTTAATGTCTGACATAATGTACTATGTATTTGTTTTATTTATAGGATGTTATCGTGCAAACTTACAGAACATTCTGTTGCTTCACCTTAGTGAAGCGGCAGTTTCACCCGTGTGGCAATGGCTCTTCACTAAAGTGAGTAGGCAACTTCACGTCAGTGAGAACCCAGATTCTTCCGGACGAAGGTACGGATTCTTTCGTCCTCTTGCAAAGATTCTGCCATAAATGTTTCACACGTTGGATTTATTTTAATTTGTCGGGCAAAGTTCTTGCAAAACCCTGTTTTGCAGAACTATCTTCACACCTCAAATCAATAAAAAACAGATTTAATGGAAAAAGAAAAAGACTCAAAACTGAAACAAGCCATGAAAGGGCTTGATTCGTTCCTCACCACTCATTATTCCTTTCGTTACAACCAAATAACAGAACAATGCGAATTTCATGACAAGCACAAGTTCGATAAATACCGTGTGGTGGATGAGCGAGAATTCAACACATTGGTTATTAATGCAATAGAGGAAGGCGTGAACTGTATGGACCGTGATATGCGCCGTTATCTGGGTTCGTCACGCATTCCTTCTTTTCACCCCGTGACAGCCTATTTGGAACATCTGCCACACTGGGACGGGCACGACAGAGTAAGCGAGCTGGCACACTCGGTAAGCGATGAAACGCAATGGGTGGAGGTGTTTCATATCTGGATGCTGGGCATGGTGATGCAATGGAGCGGTAAAAACCGGATGCATGGCAACTGCCTGATTCCCATTTTGGTTAATCCCCTTCAGGGCCTGAAGAAGTCTACCTTTTGCCGGTCGCTCCTTCCACCAGCGTTACGTGGATATTATACCGATGACTTCGATGTGACCCGCGAGGGGGATGCCCTGCGCAAAATGCGCTCTTTGGCTCTTATCAATATAGACGAATTCAATCGGATGGAAGAAGGTAAACTGGCACGGCTGAAGAATCTAGTCCAAATGAGCGGTCTTAGTATGCGCCGTCCGTTTCAAAGCAGCTATAGCCAGCAACCGCGCCTTAGTTCATTTATTGGCACTTCCAATTTTTGCGATCTGCTGACCGATTCTTCCGGTAACCGCCGTTTTTATCCGGTGATGACCAAAGGGAGTATCCGTTTGCCTCGCATCAATTATAAACAACTTTATGCTCAGTTAAGAGATGAACTAAAACATAACCGCCGCTATTGGCTCTCACCCAAAGAAGAACAGGCTGTCAGCTTGCGTAATGACGCATTTTTGCGCCGTCCCATAGAGGAAAGCCTCTTTTATAGCTGCTTCAGTCTGCCCCGGGATGGGGAGAAGTTTCAAAGATGGACTATCGGCCAGATTTATGAAGTGATGAAAAAAGCCAGTCCTGAAACCATGCGTGATGTCAAGATGAGAGCCTTCGGAAAACATTTGGCTCTGATGGGAGTGAAGAAATTACATACCCGCTATGGTGACCAGTATCTGCTGAACCGGCTCTAACTGATAAACCATTTAGAGGAAATACTGAAAGTTCTGTCACCATATAATATTGAAGTCCAGCGATATGTGGTGACAGAATAAAAAGTATTACAATACAATATTTATTAATCCTATCCTAATTTAAATTTGACTATGGTAACGGGATGGTAGCTAGTAGAAAACTGGTAGAAATCGCAAATTTATTTCCTGTTTGTAAATTCAAGGACAAAGATCATCTTAAAATTACCAAAGTACATATGCTTTGATTATCAGATACATAGCTGCAAGAGTAGTTCTGAAGGAACTAAGGAAACGGAATTACTTGATTTTCAATAAACTTTAAAAAAAATCACAGCTATGTTAAAACGACTAAAATCAGTCAGTATGTTGCTGTTCCTAATGGGTGCCTCTACAGGAGCAGCATACGCGGTCGCCAATCCCGGCGTTGCCGATGTGAAAATCACACAACAGACAGGGACGTGTAAGGGAGTCGTAGTAGATGCTACAGGTGAAACCGTTATCGGTGCGTCTGTAGTAGTGAAAGGTACGACCAATGGTACTATTACCGGTATTGATGGTGACTTTTCCTTGTCAGGTGTTAAACAAGGAGATGTTATCCAAGTTTCCTTTGTGGGATATCTTACCCAAGAGATTAAATTTAAAGGAGAATCTTTAAAAATTATTCTTCAAGAAGATTCACAAACTCTTCAAGAAGTGGTTGTAGTAGGTTATGGTGGTGTTCAGAAAGCCAAAACAATGACTGCATCTGCCGCTACCGTAAAGATGTCCGAATTGGCAAAGTTACCGGTTGCTTCTATGTCCGAAGGGTTGGGAGGACGTGTTACCGGTGTGGTAACTCAACAGGCTTCCGGTGCGCCGGGTGAAAACGCCAGAATTTGGATTCGAGGCGGTGAAAATATCTTGTATGTCATTGACGATGTCGTGATGGATTCGGGGCAAGGTAATGAGTTTTTCAATCGCTTGCGTCCGGATGATATCGCTTCCATGTCAATCTTGAAAGACGCTGCTGCAACTGCCGTATATGGTCCGCGTGCCGCTAATGGTGTAGTAGTGATTGCTACCAAGCGTGGACAGGAAGGCGCGCCTACCATTACTTTAAACCAAAAAGTGTCTATCATGACTCCTGCTTATCGTCCCAAAGGATTGAGTAGTTACGAGTACGCATTGGCACGTAATGAAGCGGAATTGGCAAGTTTCCAGGAGAGTCCGACTTTTAATGATACAGAACTTTCTAAATATTATATGGGCGATCTGTGGCAGAAAGGATACGGATTTGAAGAAATCCGTAACCTGGTGAACGAAAGATATAATTTAGGGTATTCTTTGCAAGA
Source organism: Phocaeicola sp. GP0067 (assembly GCF_031119655.1). Lineage (NCBI taxonomy): Bacteria > Pseudomonadati > Bacteroidota > Bacteroidia > Bacteroidales > Bacteroidaceae > Phocaeicola > Phocaeicola sp. GP0067. Next base: position 20,444 of record NZ_JAVHZY010000005.1, on the reverse strand, counting down.
CATCAACGACTTGTTCGATCCGTTAAAGACACAAGGTAAAAATATCCAGGACTACTATTCTTCTTACGACCCATGGGATATGTTTGATCATACACAGCCAATGTATCAAACTAATGTCAGCCTGCGTGGTGGTGGCGAACGTATCAAATATTATTCAAGTTTGGGATATATGAAGCAAAATGGTGTCAGTGATAAATATTCATACGAACAGGTGAACATGATTTTGAACACAGACGCCATGTTGTTGAGCGACAAGAGTTTGAAATTTACTTTCAACTTGAACGGTAATACTTCTAACAACAATAAACCTGCCGATGGTGAAGGTGTGTTCAACAATGCCATGTATGGTGACTGGATGCCTAAGAGGCCGGCTGCCTGGAGTACCGGACTGCCAAGAAAGGGATCTGTGGAGGCGCAGTTGAACAACGGTTTCAACAATACAGAATCTTATCGCTTCCAGATGAATGCAGCTTTGAAATGGAGTGTGCCTTGGGTGGAAGGCTTGTCTGCACAGGCTAGCTTGAACTTCACTACTTCTTATTATCATCAGCGTCATTTTAACCATGATCAGGAAGGCGTTTATGACAATCCGTATGCTACTGCCGTTTCTTCCTATAATCCTGAAAACGCCAACTTATATGAAAAATGGAATAAGTATAAGTTGTTGACCGGCATTTTCCAGATTGATTATACCCGTTCTTTCGGAAAGCATAATCTATCTGCTATGGTGAACTATCAAAGTCAGGTAAGAAAGAGCAATTGGACGGATGCAAAGAAAAAAGGATATCCTACCACTTTGGCTCCGCAGCTTGATCTAGGCGGTACATTAGTTTCTGCCGGTGGCTCTGCTGAAGAATGGGGTTCTGCTTCTTACATCGGGCGTTTTACTTACGACTATGACAATAAGTACCTGTTCCAATACAGTGCTAACTACAATGGTTCTTTGAGTTATAGCCCGGATAAACGTTGGGGATATTTTCAGGCTTTCTCATTGGGTTGGGTGATGTCCGATGAAGTTTGGTTCAAGAATTTGGTGAATCCGAACATTGTTAATATGATAAAATTACGTGGCGGATTTGGATTGGTAGGTAATGAAGTGGGAAGTCCATTTTCTTTCCTTACCCAATATGCGCAGAGTTCAAACCGCATATTGTTTGGAGAAAATATGGCTTCTAATGTAGGATGGTACGAGTCTGATGTAGCAAACAATTTACAATGGTCCAGCAGTAAGCAGTATGGTATTGGTCTGGATTTCGGCTTTTTGAAAGACCGCTTGACAGGATCATTCGATACGTTTTTATATTTGAACAAAGGAGATGTGATGGACATGACTGATGATATGATTCGGGTAGATATTTTAGGTATGCCGAACACTCCGAAAATTAATGCTCCGTACACTACTTCACGAAAAGGAGGTTTCGAAGTTTCGTTGAACTGGCAAGACAAGATTGGCAAAGTCGGTTATCGTGTGGGAGTAAACTATTCTTATTGGGATGAACGGGTGACTCGCCATAGCAGCTCTGATTCGGACTGGTGGACTCCGACATTCGACAATATCGGCAAACGTCCTTATGTAACAAACGGAGAATCTATAACATATCCTTATGGGTTGAAGACCAATGGATTACACGGGTCATGGCAAAATATGTATAATTCCTTATTACACGCTAACAATAATATGACTTTGGGAACTCCGGCTTTGGTGGACTTAAATGGTGATGGTCGTGTAAATGATTACTATGTGTTCAATGCGGAAGGGTCTACTCCACATACTCAATTTGGTGTTACTTTAGGAGCCGACTGGAACGGATTCGATCTGGAACTGTTCTTCCAAGGAGCAACCGGTGCAAGGGGAGCTATGCCTTCTCCGCTCCGCAGCCAACAAAGCTATATGTGGAATTACGGACAATACGCGTTCCAGAATGCATATACACCGAGCAACCCTGATGTAGACGCTGCTCTTCCAACTCCGGTTCCTGAAGGCAATGGATTTGGATATAGTTACATTGACATCTGGTCTTTTGATGCCTCTTACCTGAAACTGAAAAATATCAGTTTACGTTATGACTTAAAACGTTCGGTTTTGAAAAATCTACCAGTTATTCAAGGATTGGATTTAAGTTTCGTTGTGACTAACGCATTTACTTGGACTAAAAAATCTTATCCACTGAAAGATTTGCAGGATCCCGAATTCATTACTACAGGTGCTTCTATCTATAATAACAATGGTACTTTGGGAAGCTATCCTACCCAGCGTTCTTATACTTTGGGCGTAACAGTAACTTTATAAAACTTGGTTAATATGAAACGTAAAAATAAAACAACTAAATATATTCTGGCCGGGTTATTTCTTTCTTCGATGATGGGAGTAACAACTGCATGTGATCCGTTAGGAATAGAACCTACAACAAAAGTGGATGAAGAACGCTTTTGGGAAAATCCTCAATTGGCTCGTTCTTATGTGAACAATTTCTATTTCATATCCCAATCGGCATCTGGTGACACCTTCCAGTCAGAACAGTGGTCAGATAACTGTCAGGGAAACTATGAACAGGACTGGGATACGTATCGACAGTACAATTTTAACAAACGTACTTATGATGAAAATAATGGTATCACTTGTTTCAGCGCCCCATGGAGTGGAGCTTATAAAAACATTCGTGCTGTAAATCTTGGAATTGAAAAAATTTCTTCCAGCAGCATATTGACAGAAGCTCAGAAGAACCAATTCTTGGGTGAATGTTACTTTTTCCGTGCTTTTATTTATTTTGACATGGAAAAGTTTTGGGGAAGCGTTCCTTATGTAGACAAAGCGTTAACGATTGAAGATGAAACCTATTTGCCTCGTACTAAACGCGAAACTATTTTCGACAATATTCTAGACGATTTGCAGAAATCCGTAGATTATTTTAAAGCTTATGGTGGAACGCATACGCTTGGTATGGTAAATGAAGATGTAGCTAACGCATACATCTCGCGCGTGGCTTTATATGCAGCCAATGCGGCCGATGCTTCAGCCAAAGGTCTATATTCGGATGACGCTGAAGGCTTGTTCAAGTTTGAGAAGAATGCAAATCATTATTATGAATTGGCTTATAATGCAGCTAAAGGATTGATAGGCAAGTACAGTTTGGAACCGAATTATGAGGATCTGTTCACAAAAACAGAGTCACATACAAGCGTTGAGTCAATTTGGCCGGTCATGTTTAAAGAAAACCAACGTAGTGGTTTCAATCCAACTGCAAAGAACGGACCTGACGGGAATTATTATGGAGCAACCGAAGATGCGACTTATTCTTACGGGCGTCGTTCAGGTTTATTTCCTACACAGGATTTGGTAGACTGTTATTTACAGAAAGATGACGCTGATGGCAAATGGAAAAATTGGTGGGAAACTTCACAGGCAAAAGCCATGGGAATCCATAGAAATGCAGAAGGAGAATTAGAAGGAGAATCTGCTAATTATCGCGATATGTTCAAGAATCGCGATAGCCGCTTCTATTCCACAGTTACTTACGATGGAGCATATATGGGACCGGAAGAAGAACGTTATATTATTCAAACTTGGATTGACAATACTACACTAGATGAAAAGACCTTAAAATACAGTGCTTTACATTCTGGGTATAGAGTGATGGAAAATTTAAATTCCGCACCAATCAACCGAGCTTCCGCACAAACAATAACTGGTTATTATTCAAGGAAGTACTCTCAGTTTAATAAAATCAATACGGACGGGACTTTGGATTTTGACACCCAGCGTCAGACTTGCTATTTCAATGTACGGTATGCGGAAGTGTTGCTGAATTGTGCCGAGGCAAGTATTAAACTAGGCAAGACCGATGCGGCAGGCTATATCAATGAAATCCGTAATCGTGCCGGATTGCCTAATTATGACGGCAATGATTTGTGGAATGAAATGAAACTGCAACGTCGTTTGGAATTTGCATTTGAATGTCCGGGCTTCCGTTATTTCGATTTATTGCGTTGGGGGGAAGCAGAAGGCAAAACGACTATTGAAGAGTTGAATACTCCTTCCAGAGGATTATGGATTTTCCGTAAAGGTATGGAAAGCGAAAAGGCTGGTGAGAATGGTTATCCTGTAGAGCCGGGTGGTGAAGGATATTTTACTCCTAAATTCCAGACTTTTGAGATGCCGTATTCTTATTATGAAAGAAAGTTTGATGATGCAAGATACTACTTTGTACCATTTTCACAGTCCATGTTGAGAGACTATACACAATTGCAACAGAATCCGGGATGGAAAAACTTCAACTATAACAATTAAAAAAAGATAGTTATGATGAATAAATTGCTAAATAAAATATGTATAGGTGCAGCTGTGTTGTGCAGTGCATCAGTTATTTCTAGTTGTACTGCCGGATTGACTTATGAAGAGGCACCGGAATCTGTTTATTCAGAAGTAGGGGTAAGCAAAATCGAGTTAAAAGCCCGGGAATTGTTTAATGACAAGATTTATGCAGTTAACTGGAACAAATGGGTGGACAATTATATTGATACTCGTTTGATTGGAAGTTCTGACGTTTTTACGTGGGTTAACAGAACTGGAGCTCCCTATACCATGCCGGATGGGAAAGTTGTGGCTGCCGGAGAATCAATAAAAGTGGAAGGGTCGGAAACAATAGAATCCGATAGCAGTGCGCCTGATGGCAAGGTATATGTATTAAACGTATATGCCGCTTCGGATGTACAATATTCGACAGCTAACAAGGGGTTCTTGTTTGATGGCAGCAAGTTTTCCGGTGACTTTGAATTGGTGAATCCTGTTGATAACCGTTCACAATATGTAGTTCTTCCTGTTAGAAAGAATGAAATCATAGGTGAACTTTATCTGGTAAGCTATTCTGTCTGTACGGTAGAACCCGTAGGTGACTCTCCTAAATTGGGTATGCCGGGAGATTTTACCAAGCCTCGTCGTTATCTGGTGAAGAATATCGCTCATCGCCCTGCTGGAGTGGAGCAACATCAGCGTATGTATGAAGTACGTGTTACTTTCCTTCCGTAACGCAGGTGAATTCTTTTTTATAATAAATGAAAGGGTGGGCTTCAGGCTCACCCTTTCTTGAGATAAACAATTAACTGAAAATATATGAGACTGATTTTATGTTGGTTAGGGATATGGATATTTTGTGTGGGTCTGTTTGCGCAAAATACTAAGGACAATTCCTCTTATCTGTTTGATGAATTTCAAGATTGCTTGATTGTATATAAAGATGGAAGACAGTTTACGGCTCCGGTCAATTATGATCTGATAAAGAAACATTATGTCTTTAAAGATCCGGAACAACAAGAAAAGGAGTTTTCTGATCCGGAATTGATAGCGGTGCTTCGCATAGGCAACAGAAGTTTCTTGATAGGAAAGCAAGAAGCGATAGAGGTAATCCAAGCTCAGCCCAAATTCAATGTAATCTATACAGGTGATACACGAAGAGCTCCCAAAAAGATTTCGTATGGAGGAACTACACAAACGGCTTCCGTGGATAACTATTCAGGATTAACAGGTACAGGGTTATCCGGTGGCATACAGGACGCCCAACGTATTGTTACCGGAATTAATAAAATGTACGAAGTTGGTGTGGGTAAAAAAACGAAACGCTTTTATAACAAGAAGAGTTTTTTAAAGCTTTTCCCTAAAAAACAACAAATCCGATGGAACCGATACATCGAAGAAAATAAGATAGATTTCGGTTCTGTGGATCAGGTGTTCAAGCTCTTTCAAGTTTCTATTTCACACTAAGCATTTTTAAATAAGGTGTGTCGTACACGCAGGCGACACACCTTATTTAAAACAACCTGATTAAGTCTATATTCAAAAACTCTTTTTCCCGATATTCTGTTTGCTCCTATGATAAAGCAACGTAAAGGATGAAACATTTGCAACGGATTCGATCCACTTGTTCCAATGTTGCGGAAGGGGCGCTCGGCTTTAAAGAAGTTACCGGCATATAAGCTGTATAAGGTGTTGTCGTACACTTGATATTGGGGAATAGGTATATAATGTATCATCATTGACACATTTCTACAGATTGATCTGAAAAACAACGCAGGTTTAGTAATTGCAGATATTCTACCAGTGTGATTACATTTCCGACATTTTGTTCTAAAATCATTTGACTTTCTGATTCTGACAAAGCGTATTACGCATGGATTGTAGCTCACTTAACATTCATGAAATTCTTTAAAAGGAGCTGCTTATTTGACATATCTCCGTTTTTTTGCTGATTATCTATTGACTTTCAAAAATAGTTCTTTTGGAACTATGATAATATATAAATATCTGGAAATCACTATATTAAAATAATAGGCATACAGAATGAATATGTAAATAAGGGAAATAGAAGCAGTTAGCAGAGGATTTTTTCTATTTATTTTCTACTGTCCCTATAATCTATAAGAAGGAATATACGCATTGATAGAAATAATAAAGTTATATAAATAATTGATTAACTGCATAGTCCGTTCAAAATTGAAATGTAAAAAAGAAGCCTTTTGAGCCTTTTACGTTTTAAACAGCCTGAAATGTAATGTACCAAGTTTCTACCTTATGATGTAGATGCATCAATATTATATTCTAAAAATTAAAGAAATAAATGAAGATAAAATAGAAATTGAAGAACTTATTCAGTGGAAATAGCTCATTCTTTCATTCGATATTGTTAAAAACGCAGCTTAAACCGAAATATTTTTATTATATATAAGCTACTTAATTAAATATATAATATATTTGCGCCGCAAATCTAAATTTAATTGAAATACATAGTTCCAAAAGAACTTTGCCAAAAAGGATTATATGATTTTCAATAAATAATTAAAAAAAATCACAGCTATGTTAAAACGGCTAAAGTCAGTCAGTATGCTGCTATTCCTGATGGGAACAACAACTGGAGCAGCTTATGCAGTGCCTGTCTCAGGCATAACCGATGTAGAAATCACACAGCAGAGTGAAACTTGTACCGGTGTGGTGAAAGATGGTACAGGTGAAACTGTTATTGGTGCATCTGTAATAGTAAAGGGAACGACCAATGGTACTATTACTGATTTTGATGGCAATTTCACTTTAACCAATGTAAAGAATGGAGATGTAATTCAGATTTCATTCGTCGGTTACAAAACTCAGGAGATTAAGTATGTAGGACAGTCGTTGAATATCATTTTGAAAGATGATACGGAAGTATTGGATGAAGTGGTGATTACCGGTTACGGCGGTTCGCAGAAACGCGCTGCTTTGACTACAGCAATTTCGAAATTGGACAATAGTGTATTGAAGAATGCGGCTTACAGTAATGCAGGTCAGTCTTTACAAGGTTCAGTAACAGGGTTGCGTGTTGTAAATACGACTGGTCAACCAGGTACTAATCCTGATATAACTCTTCGTGGTGGGGCGACAATTACTGGCGAAAATAGTAATGCTTTAGTGGTTGTTGATGGTATTGTGCGTAATAGTATGTCGGATGTTAATCCATCTGATATCGAATCTATTCAGATATTAAAAGATGCTGCTTCTACAGCTATTTACGGAGCTCGTGCAAATGGTGGTGTTATTTTGATAGAAACCAAGAGTGGAAAGGAAGGTAAAACTTCGATTAACTATAAATTTAAAATAGGTAAGAACTTTACTCGCAAAGGGTATGAATTCTGTAATGCAGAGGATTATATCTATTATAACCGTTTGGGATATTTGAGAACCGGACGTACTAATGTGGATACTCAGCAAGGATATGGCATTGGAAACAGCTTGTTTGATATCCAGTATTTGACAGATGATAATGCTCATTTGAAAAATGAGGGATGGTCTGTGATGGACGATCCATTTTATGAAGGAAAGCAAATTTTATTCAAAGATTATTCAGGCCAACTGGATGATGAGGTGTTCAGTAGTAGTGCCATTACACAAGATCATTATCTTAATATTACAGGCGGTAATGATAAAAGTACTTTTGCCAGTAGTTTGGGATACTATAATGAAGATGGTATGATTAAGGGAACAGGTTTTCAACGATTCAGTGGCTCATTCAACGCCTCATATAAAATATTGCCTATTTTGAATGTGAAAGCTGGTGTTTCTTATGTTTGGTCTACTCGTCCGGAACTGTGGATTGGTTCTTACGAATTCTTCTACCGTACTCGTTCTCAGCGCCCTACTTGGAATCCTTGGAATGAAGATGGTACTCCGGCAGCCGGATTTGGAACAGGTGATGGTAACCCTGCTTATTACAGAGATAAACTTACCCAGAAGAACAGTACTACACGCGCTACTTATAATATCGGTTTTACTTTGGATATTCTTCCCAAACAATTGGTATTGAATGGAAATGCTTCTTTATTGAATTATGATTACCAGCGTGAAAAATTCAATAAAGCTTATCAGACCCAGACCACTACTACACCGGAAACAACCCGTCAGGCAGAAGCGTGGGTGCAAAAATATCAGCAGGTTCAATTGAATGCTTCTTTGACTTATACTGGTACTTTTGCAGAAAAACATAACTTGGAAGCGATGATTGGTGGTGAATACTATACCTACAATCAGTTTGACTTTGAAGCTAAGACACAGGGCTCTCCTACAGATGATGTGCCGACATTGAATGTTGGTTCTAATCGTACTTTTACTAGAACTGAGAAAACAGCTTATCGCATATTGTCTGGATTTGGTCGTATTAATTATAACTATAACATGAAATATCTGTTGTCTTTTACAGCGCGTTATGATGGTATTTCTCGTTTGAAAGATAATCGTTGGGGATTTTTCCCAGGCGTGTCTGTCGGTTGGAATGTTATGGAAGAGGACTTTTGGAAAGACTCAAAAGTATCAGGAGTTATTTCTAACCTAAAGCCTCGTGTAAGTTATGGTGTGAATGGTAATGTAAACGGTATTGGTAACTATGAAGTGTATGGGGAGTATGCACAAGTGGAATCTAAAAACTATGGTGGCGCAACTGGACTTTACAATTCCAAACTGTTAAATACTAATCTCCGTTGGGAACAGAGTCAGACATTTGAGGTGGGTTTGGATATTGGCTTCTTGCAGAATAGGTTATCTTTTATTTTGGATTATTACAGCCGTGATACAAAAGATTTGCTGACGAAACAAGCATTGCCGGGATATACCGGATTTTCTGATATTGTAACTAATCAAGGAACGTTGCGTAACTATGGTTTTGAGGCGGAAGTCAGGGCTAACATCATTAATAAAGGTGGCTTTACTTGGGATATGAATGCCAATATTTCTTCTGTAGCTAATAAGATAATTAGCCTGCCTTATAATGGTGTAGACAAAAATCGGGTTGGTGGATACGAAGTTGCTGCTGGAAAAGTAGGTGCAGATGGTAAATTCCCGACAAAATGGATTGCAGGTCGTCAAGAAGGAGGTAAGTTGGGTGAATTGGTAGCCTATAAACAGCAACATATTTTCAAAGATTGGGATGATGTGAAACAGCATGCTAATATGCGTATTGATGAAGTTGCGAATCTGTATGGTCCGGGCTTGGCCGATCAAATTAATCCGTTAACTAATAAACCTTACAAAGAATCAACAGGATGGCAACCCATTGAACCGGGTGATGTATGTTGGGAAGATATGAATGGTGATGATGTCATCAATGGGTATGATCGCTACGTGGTTGGTAATATTTTCCCGAATATTACAGGTGGTTTCTCTACAACGTTTGGTTATAAAGGTATTTCATTGTATGCTCGTTTTGACTATGCTTTAGGTCATACATTATACAATGATTTGGCTGCTCGTTCATTGGGACAATATCAGGGTAGTTTCAATGTTATCGATAAGGTGAAAGATACTTGGAGCGAAGCAAACCCTAATTCGGATTTGCCCAAGTTCTATTATGCAGATCAGTTAAGCAAAAAGAACATAACCCGTTCCAACGATAGTAATACTGCGGCTGATAGTAATAGCTCACGTTTTTATGAGAAAGGAGATTATTTGGCTTTACGTGAAATTACGTTGAGTTATCAATTGCCCAAATCACTGATTAGCAAAGTACACATGACCGATGCCTCTGTCTATGTAACCGGACAGAACTTATTCTATATTACCGGTTATGAAGGCGTTTCTCCCGAACCGGTGGTAAGTACTACCTATGGTCGCGGTATTGATAACGGACGTTATCCTACTCCTAGAACTGTATTGTTCGGATTATCTGTAACATTCTAAATAAATTAAGATTAAAATAGGAAGATAATTATGAAAAAGATATTTATATATGTATTAGCTGGTATGACCCTGTTGCCGATGGCAACAGGATGCAATTCTTTGGATTTGGAATCAGAAAGTACTATTACTGATCCCAATTACTGGAAAAGTGACACTCATTTCAGTGCATTTAATGTAGGTTTGCATGCTCAACTTAGGGAACGGACATATAATCTCTTTATTTTAGGTGAACCTCGTGCGGATATTTATGGTGATGATCCATTTGGTGGTGAAGCGACTCAAGGAATGGAAAGATTTCCTTATAATTCGCTGAATGCGGAAAATGTGGGACTAAGTAACTTTGCTGACTTGTATGGGGTTATTAATCAGATAAACTTGATGATTGCCAAAACAACAGAAACCCAACTGTTGCCAGAGGTGTCGAAGAACTATTATTTGGGTGAGGCTTATGGTATGCGTGCTTTCTTGTATTTTCATCTGCTCCGTTCATGGGGAGATGTAATTTTACATTTGGATTATACCAGTGGTTCTACCATTGATTTGGCTAACATCCTGAAACCGGCTTCTCCTGCAAGTGCTGTAATGGAACAAATCAAGAATGATATATCTGCTTCAGAAGCAGCATTTGGCAATGATTATTCTTATAAATATGGGAAGCATTATTGGTCATTGGGGGCAACTAAAATGTTGAAAGGTGAAGTTTATTTGTGGAGCGGTAAGCAGATGGACGGTGGAGCAACTGATTATAACATGGCAAAATCGGCTTTGCAGGAAGTTAAAAACTGTCCGGGAATAGGTTTGGAAAGCAATTTTACCGATGTTTTTGCTTATAATAATAAGAAGAACGAAGAAATCATTTTCACCATCCATAACGGACAAGATGAATATGATATGTGGAAGGATTCTTATAGAATGACTTTGGTTCCTCAACAGGCTTACATGACCTCAGGCATTTATTTTAATGAAGATGGGGTTTCGTATGCTGATACTAAAGATGCTGAAATGAATGGTTTGATTAGACTTCAGATTAAGAAAGATTTCTATAATAAAGTATTCTTGAAGGGGGATACACGCAAGGCAGGCTCTATAAAGGCTGTTTATCAGAAGGATGCTGATGGTAATTTGGTATATGTAGCTCCTATTCCTTATAAATTCCAAGGAACGATGATAGCTGGTAGCTCTACACGTAGCTGGTTGGATGACTATCCCATCTACCGCTATGCAGATTGTTTGTTGTTATTGGCGGAGGCCAAGGCATTGTTGGGGGAAGATATTGCAGCGGAAATCAATGCGGTGCGTGAACGTGCTTATGGTAAAGAGTATTTTGAGGCTAATAAGGCTACTGTAGCTTATCCTAATGACAAAGGTGATTTTTACACCAATAATCCTTTTGTAGCCGGTGATGAAAATCCGGTGGAAGCTGTTTTGAAAGAACGGCTCCGTGAATTAATGTATGAAGGAAAACGGTGGTATGATATCCGTACTTTAGGGTATACAGAGAAGTATTCTACTGCAAATTCCAGCCGATTGTTATGGCCGATTGATGCTAATACTTTGACCAATAACAAAGAATTGAAACAAACTCCAGGCTATACGACGGATAATAAAGAGTAATAAGATGCTTTGATAGAAAATAATAAGGAGTAAACTTTAAGCTGTGAGCAAGTCTTTCACTGAATAGTGGGGGCTTGCTCTGCTTTTTATAAGAACCTGAAGAAACTAGATTCAACTTTTCGGACGCCTCTTTTTATTGAAACCGTTTCAAGACTTTTAGTATATCTTTTTGGGGGGTATCTTGACCCTTTCTGTTTCAATGAACTCTTTGACAGGTTGTTGCTTATCTTTTGAATATAATTTCAGAAGTGAATTTCAATAAAACTTTTCCTGAAGTAAATTCCTTGAAGAAATAGCCGGCAGGCTGTTGGGCATTGGTAAACGTTATGCTTCCCAATGCCAGAATTGCAATAAGAATTCCTTTTGTATTCATAGTTCATAGTGATGGAGATTTCAATTATTCATACTAGTCCTTTGAGCCAAATTGCAAAAAAACGATCGTATACTATATATCCTTGCTGCTCTTTTAAGACAGACTCCTTATTAATTGAAGACTTTAATGCTACATTTATGCTGCTGGCTCCTTTTAAATCATATTTCTTTATGAATGTGGCACTGTTAATCTCACTTACAATTTCCTCTTTGGCTATAGCTTTCAGCAACTGAATCTGATTGGAAGTTAAAAACTGGAAATAGGTTTGATAAGTATATTCTTCCTCCTGTATGATTTCCTGCATGAGTGTATGCAACAGTTCTATCGTCGGAGTCTGCTGTGGCAATGAATACAATCTGTTTAAAAGATATTGCATATACCACGTATGCCCTTTTACCGATTGATAAATTTCATGGAAGATATCTTCCTGCAAAGTTTTCTTTCTTCCATCAAACAGTTTCTTGGCAAACTCCCGGTAAGGGGTATAGGGAATAGGGGCCAGGAAAAGTTTCTGCGTAGATTGGTAAAAAGGCCTTTTGATGGAAAAGAAGATAGACTCCATCAAATGCTTTTTGCTGCCCGAAAAGATGAAATGCACATTCGGGGTGAACTGGATATACGATCTCAACAGGCCTTCCACTCCTTTCTCCGGATATTCCATTATTTGCTGGAATTCATCAATGGCTATGTAACATTCTACTCCCGATTGGTTTAGGTAGGTGAAAATCTCTTTCAAGGTTTCTTCTGAACGTTCCGGAATAAAATCGAGTGTTACAGATGGCATCCCTGTAATTTCATCGGTACTGATGACCGGACGGCAACTCTTAAAGAATGAGAATAGCGATTTTAAGGTACTCTGTGATAAGGTATCTGATTTTCCCAACACACTTCGTCCCAGTAGAGATACAAACTCCTGAAGATTCTGGGTTGAAAATATATCCAGATAAAAACAGGCGGCAGATTTATTTTCTTTTTGAATATAGTAAAATACATTCTTTATTAGTCCTGTCTTTCCCATACGGCGTGGACTGATTAATGTAATATTTCTGCCATTCTTTAATGCTGACATTAAAGAAGCTGTTTCTTTTTCGCGGTCACAGAAATAGTCGGGGCCTTGGTAACCGGTTATTAAAAATGGATTAGTAGGAATATTCTTCATTGCAGTTTTTATGTTACATAAAACATGTAACGCAATAAAGTTTGGATTGAGCAAATATGAGAGTTGTATTTTTGTGTTGCCCATTGTACCATGCTCTGACTTGACATGGTCCATGGCAATAATTTAATGTGGCAGTTACAAGATATCTAAAGCAGAAGTTATGCAGATAATGATCATGTTTCATGGATAAGGACATGATACCTAGAGCATTATGATCCTTTGGAAAGCATCAGGAGCAGAAAACAGGAAGAGGGTATATAGCCGGAGCCGGCTGTTATACCCTCTTCCTGTAATGAGGTAGATTCCTTATTTCATCTTATACACCAAAGTCCCACCCTTCAAAATATCTTCATGCGAGATATAATTCTTTGTATAGGGTTCACCGTTCAGTGTGATGCAGTCAATGTACTTGTGTTCCTTTGACAATCCTTCGGCAATGATCGTGAAAGTCTTTCCGTCGGCCAGATTCAAAACGATTTCAGGCAGCTGCGGAGCGCCGAAGACATAATTGCCACTTACCGGATCTACCGGATAGAACCCCATAGCCGAGAACATATACCATGCTGACATCTGTCCGCAGTCGTCATTGCCACAGAGTCCGTCGGGTTCGGGACGATATTGCGTATCAAAGATTTCACGGATCAGTTCCTGGGTACGTTCGGGGCGGCCTGCCAACGTATATAAATAAGTAATGTGATGGCTGGGTTCGTTGCCGTGTGCATATTGACCGATCAAGCCGGTAACATCTGCCTGGGTGGTTTCCAGTTTCAAGGTGAACAAAGAATCCAATTTGTTTAAGAATGCCTGTTCTCCGCCGAATAACTCAATAAGCCCCGGCACATCATGTTGCACATGCCAGGTGTACTGCCATGCATTACCTTCGGTATAGTCTCCACCGGTACTTTCCATGTGGGCAACCTGACTAGGGTTGAAGGGAGATTTCCAACTTCCGTCAGCATTACGGGGACGCATGAACTGCGTTTCTTTATCAAACAGGTTCTTATAAAAATCGGCACGTTTGGCAAAATAAGCGGCATCTTCCTCTTTACCCATACGTTGGGCCATATCGGCTGCGGCATAATCGTCATATACCGATTCCAGTGTGGAGGATACTGATTCTGTCTTAATCAAGTCTGTAGGGAAATAACCGTATTTCATATAAGTTTCCCAATCGGATTTCAGTTTATGAGATACGGTCTGGGTATTTTTGATAGCATTGAAGGCACGTTCGGCGTCAAAACCCCGGAACCCTTTGCGGTACGCTTCGGCGATAACTGAAACACCGTGGTTGCCAATCATGGTATATGTCTCTTTTCCCCAAAGTCCCCAGATAGGCAGGAAGCCCTGTACTTCAGCCTGTTCTACCAATGAATTGACGAATCCGTCTACTTTTTCAGGAACCATTAAGGTGTAAAACGGATGGGCGGCGCGATAAGTGTCCCATAAGGAGAAAGTGGAATAAAAAGCTCCGTTACCGGCTTTAACGATGGAATCGGCTGCATTACGGTACCATCCGTCTACGTCCGAGATTTGGTTGGGCTGTATCAGGGCATGGTAGAAGCTGGTATAGAAGTTGGTCTTCTCGTCATCCGTACCCGTTACTTCAATGCGGCTCAGATAATTGTTCCATTCGTTGTGGGCTGCTTGCTTCACTCCTTCAAAATTCCAGTCGGCTATTTCCGCTTCCATATTCTTCTTGGCTCCATCCACGCCGGTGGTGGACATGGCTACTTTCATCAGCAGTTCCTCTCCCGGCTTCATGTCAAAAGTAGCGATGATGCGTTTCCCTTTTTCAGTTTCGGCCATGGGCAGATACAGGGTATCTATGACGGGACGATTGAACTTCATAACAAAAAAGTAATCCTGGTTCACCCATACGCTGTTGCGTACATGTCCGGTCAAGGTTTGTGCATCTTCCCAATTGGTTTCGCAACTTTGTACTTGCGAATGGTATTGGTTTTCGTTCCACGCAGGTCCGTGCTGAAGGTCAATCAATACAGATGCCGAGTCGGCGTTATGATAGGTATAACGGTGCAGGGCGGCATGGGGAGAGGCGGTCAGTTCGGCCTTCACGCCGGGGTCGGCCAGCTCTACGGTGTAGTATCCGGGAGTCGCTGCTTCCTTGTCTTTGGGGAAGTGGCTGCGATAAGCGTCCCAGGCACGGGCGCGTGTTCCGGTAACCGGCATCACCAGGATGTCTCCCAGGTCCATACACCCTGTTCCATTAAGGTGTGTCTGGGTAAATCCCCATATCAGGGAGTCGGTGTACACATATTCCGAGCAATATCTCCAGCCGACAGCTCCGGTTACGGGGCTTGTCTGGATCATGCCGAAAGGACGGCAGGCACCGGGAAAGGTATGTCCGTTGTCTGCTGCTCCGATGAACGTGTTAACATACTGCGTGTAGTCAGTTTCGCCTGTCTTCTGCTGTGTTGTGGAACAGCCGAAGAGCGAGCCTGCCAATACAAATGCGCAAAGGATAGAATTGGTTTTCTTCATAGATTCGCAATTAATAAATATTTTGCGTAAAGATAAAGAGTTTTCTGGAAAAATGGGTCAAGAAATCAAAACAAGAAACGAATTAATAAGAAGTAAATGAATATCTTTGCATCTCTTAAATTAATAAACGACATGAAAAACCTTAGTTTGGGATCTCTCATGAGGATACTCTCTGCATTCATTTTCCTTTTATCGAACCTTCTTTAGATTAATCCGAAATGTTTCAACGCATTGGCTATTCCGTCTTCATCTACGGAGGTGGTCACATAGTCGGCCACAGCTTTGACATGAGGTTCGGCGTTTCCCATAGCTATCCCTGTGGCTACGTGTTTCAGCATGGGAATATCATTGCCGCCGTCACCGAAAGCCATGGTGTCTTTCAGGTCAATGTCAAAATATGCCAGCACTTTGTCTATTCCCGTACTTTTACTGTTGCCCCGTGCAATGATGTCGGCAAACAATGGATACCAGCGCATTGGCTCGCAATGGGTCAGCACTTTGCCGAATATATCTGTTTCTTTTTCCTCTTCGGCCGTAAAGTACCCCATTATTTGCAGGATGTCTTTTCCACGGGCTTCTTCTATGGAGGCGACAGGGGGAATAGGAATTTCAATCAGATCGGAAACAGCCTGTACTCTGTCATTCACTTCTGTGACGAACATTTCATTGCCGTATGCAAAAACGAAAGGTACCGGATATTTCTGTTGAAAAGTTATTAGCCGTTCAATGTCTTCTTGCGGGATGCAACCTTTATAAATGGGCTGGTGGCCGGCGGTAAAACAATAGCTTCCGTTTACGGTGATATACCCGTCAAACTCTAAGTCACCCAGGTTGTTTATTAAACATTGTGGGCGTCCGGTAGCAATAAAGATTTTAATGCCTTTATCACGAAGTGCCTTTAATGCCTCATGGGTTGAAGCGGGAATCTTATGAGTTTCAAAAGAAACCAATGTACCGTCAATATCGAAAAAAATAGCTTTAACCATACGTTTACCTATTGAATATTATCGTTATATATTTTCATTTTGCAAAGATGAGAATTAAAATACATGCACACAAATACGATAAAGGTTAATTTTTGGCTTATTTGACTTTACAGATTGATTTTAATATCTATATTTGTGTTTCTAAAATAACAAGAGAAATGGCAGTTCAGTTTACAAGAATAGCAGTAAAGATCGGTAGTAATGTGTTGGCGCGTAAAGACGGTACGCTGGATGTGACGCGTATGTCGGCATTGGTAGACCAGGTGGCGGAATTGCGCAAAGCCGGGGTGGAAGTCATTCTGATTTCATCCGGGGCGGTAGCTTCGGGACGCAGCGAGATCAAGCCTTCCAAGAAATTGGATAGCGTGGAGCAAAGGCAGCTTTTCTCGGCGGTGGGCCAGGCAAAACTGATCAACCGGTACTATGAGCTGTTTCGCGAACACGGTATTCCCGTCGGGCAGGTGCTGACTACGAAAGAAAGTTTCGGCACGCGCCGTCATTACCTGAACCAGCGCAACTGCATGATGGTGATGCTGGAGAACGGTGTCATACCTATCGTAAATGAGAATGATACCATTTCGGTCACTGAACTGATGTTTACAGACAATGACGAGCTTTCGGGAATGATCGCTTCCATGATGGATATGCAGGCGTTAATCATACTGAGCAATATTGACGGCATATACAATGGTTCTCCTTCTACCCCCGGTACGCAGGTGATACGGGAGGTGGAGCAGGGAAAGGATCTTTCGGACTATATACAGACGGAGAAATCGGGATTCGGCCGGGGCGGTATGCTGACAAAGACTACCATTGCCCGTAAAGTGGCCGATGAGGGCATTACCGTCATTATAGCCAACGGCAAGAAAGACCATATTCTGGTCGATTTGCTGCAACATCCGGCAGAGACGGTTTGTACACGCTTTATTCCGGCAGAAGGCGGAGTATCCAGCGTGAAAAAGTGGATTGCCCATAGCGAAGGCTTTGCCAAAGGCGAGTTGCATTTGAACGAACAGGCCGTGAAAGTGTTGAAAGGACAGAAGGCGGTAAGCCTGCTTCCTGTGGGAGTGGTCCGCATAGAAGGGGAATTTGAAAAAGATGATATAGTGAAAATCATAGACCACCGGGGCAGGCAGATAGGAGTGGGACGCATCGGATTTGATTCGGCAGAAGCGCGTGCATTGCAGGGGAAACATGGACAGAAACCTATGGTACACTATGATTATTTGTATTTGGACTGATGCGGTGTGGTAATGATTTAGATAAAATGAAGTGACTATGGAACAGATAAAAGATATTTTTAAACAGGTGCGGCAGGCAAAAGGATCTCTTGCTTTCTGCAAGGAGGAGATCATCAATGACACCTTGTATGCATTGGCCGACAGGGTGGAGGCTGCTACGGACCGGATTCTGGAAGAGAACGCCAAGGATCTGGCGGCGATGGATCCGTCGAATCCCAAATATGACCGTCTCAAACTGACGGCGGAACGTATTCACGCCATAGCCCAAGGCATACGGCAGGTAGCCACGCTGCCTTCTCCGTCGGGGAGAATACTGAGTGAGGCCGTGCGTCCCAATGGCATGAAGCTGACCAAGGTAAGTGTGCCTTTCGGGGTGATAGGCATTATTTATGAAGCTCGTCCTAATGTGACTTTGGATGTGTTTGCACTTTGTTTCAAATCCGGCAACGCCTGTATATTAAAAGGGGGAAGCGATGCCGATTTCTCCAACCGTATCCTGGTGGAGATTATCCGGAATACCTTGCTGGATGTAGCCCACTTGTCTCCTTATCTGGTGGCATTGTTGCCGGCAGGACATGATTCGGCCGACGCGCTGCTCCATGCCCGCGGCTATGTGGATCTGATTATCCCCCGGGGCGGTAAGGGGCTGATAGACTATGTGCGGCAGAACGCCACGATTCCCGTTATCGAGACAGGAGCCGGTGTGTGTCACGTTTATTTTGACAAGGATGGTGATGTGGCGAAAGGAGCCGCCATTATCCGCAACGCCAAGACACGCCGTGTCAGCGTGTGCAATGCCTTGGACTGTCTGATTATAGATGTGAACCGGCTGACCGACCTTTCCACTCTTTGTAGCGGTTTGCAGCAGGACAATGTGGAAATCTATGCCGATGACTTGTGTTACAATTATCTGAAGACTTCTTACCCTTCCCACTTGCTGAAACATGCTTCTACGGATACTTTCGGAACAGAGTTTCTGGACTACAAAATGGCAGTGACGGCGACTATGACCATACAGGCGGCTGTGGCCCACATTTCTATCTATGGTTCGGGACATAGTGAATGTATTGTGACGGAGAATGACCGGGCGGCCGATTATTTTATGAAGATGGTGGATGCGGCTTGTGTTTATGTGAATGTGCCTACTTCGTTCACCGATGGAGGTGAGTTCGGACTGGGAGCGGAAATAGGTATCAGCACGCAGAAGCTCCACGCCCGTGGTCCGATGGGACTGGAGGAACTGAACACATACAAGTGGATTATTCAGGGGGATGGACAAATAAGACAATAATACTATAAATGAAAAAATTATGAGATACTTTACAAACGTACACGATTTGGGCGACTTGAAGAGTGCCCTTGCCGAAGCTTTCGAAATCAAGAAAGACCGCTACAAATATGAAACCCTGGGAAAGCATAAGACTTGCCTGCTGATTTTCTTCAACAACAGTCTGCGTACCCGTTTGAGTACCCAGAAGGCAGCCCGTAACTTGGGCATGGATGTGATTGTGCTCGATGTGAATCAAGGTGCATGGAAGCTGGAGACCGAGCGCGGTGTCATTATGGATGGCGACAAGAGTGAACATTTACTGGAGGCTATTCCGGTGATGGCTTCTTATTGTGATATCATCGGTGTGCGTTCGTTCGCTCATTTTGAGAACCGCGAGGATGATTATACCGAAAAGATTCTGAATCAGTTCATCAAGTATTCCGGCAAGCCTGTATTCTCCATGGAAGCCGCTACCGGTCATCCGTTGCAGGCTTTCGCCGACCTGATTACCATCGAGGAGTATAAGAAGAAAGACCGTCCCAAGGTGGTCTTGACTTGGGCGCCGCATCCGCGTGCATTGCCTCAGGCCGTTCCCAACTCGTTTGCCGACTGGATGAACGAGGCCGATGTGGATTTTGTCATCACTCATCCCGAAGGCTATGAGCTGGACCCGAAGTTTGTCCGTGGCGCGAAGGTGGAATACAACCAGATGAAAGCCTTTGAAGGGGCTGACTTTATCTATGCCAAGAACTGGGCATGTCCCGGTGTCACCCGTCCTGCCGACTATGGAAAGATCCTGAGCAAGGATATGAACTGGACGGTAGATGCGGCGCACATGGCAGTGACAAACGATGCTTTCTTTATGCATTGTCTGCCGGTGAGAAGAAACATGATTGTGACCGATGAGGTGATTGAAGCGCCTACTTCGTTGGTTATTCCTGAAGCGGCTAACCGGGAAATTTCTGCTACAGTTGTTTTAAAAAGAATGCTGGAAGGGTTGGAATAACCGACGGTCGGAATGACGTATTCTTCCGTAAGCATTCGGCCTCGTGCGTGTTTCTCTCCAAGTTATAATAAAGTCAAAAGCCAGACGAAGCATGTCTGGCTTTT
>NZ_JAVHZY010000059.1:0-1811 GCF_031119655.1 Phocaeicola sp. GP0067 | reverse complement strand
GTCTTTACCTTACCCGGAATGATGGTCAGATGCACCGTTCCATCCTTTTCTATCTCCACCTTCTGATATCTGGCCTCCACCACCACTTTTCCATCCAGCGCCATTACTCCCCACTGGCAGGCATTCCCTTCAAAAGCACAATAACCGCCTACGGGAACACAGATATTCCGGTAACAAGGAGGCACTACGATACGATCTCCCCATTTCAGCCCCCACTTCATCCCCATCCGGAAAGGAAGGACATCTTTTATTTCCTCCAGCCTCTTCCGCCTTTTCTCTTCCTCATTCTGTTGCCGTTCCCGCTGTACGCTCTCCGCACGCCGCCCGGCTTCCTTCCTCAGACCTTCCACCACGGAGGCAAAATCCGCCTCGCCCGCCTTAGGAGCATTACAAGCTATATACCGCTTCCCCTTTCCTTTCGCCACATGATAATAGTTTCCTTCCCCGTCCATCACCACGATGCTCCGATCCGCCAAACAACCACAACACCAGTACACCTCTTCATCATCCCCTTCCAGCACGCAGGCGAAGACATCAAATATAGCAGACCACACAGGATCAACTAGCCGGAAAGACTTCGGAACACGGTAATCCGGTATCTTCAAGTAGAAACCATAAAAACAAAGACTGTCTTTGTGCAAACCATGCATAGAGGTATACGCCTTCCGCGTGCGGCTATGGAAAGTCTCCCCCACCCGCAGCAACTCTATGCCGCCGTATGAAAAAACCACCGGCCTCTCCTGATAAGTTCTGTTTGTCTTCAAATCGGTATAACAGTCACTCCCATCCTCTTTGGTGACAGAAAGAAGTTCTCCCTTCAGGAATCTCAATCTCCGGCAACAGCCTGTCACCACCATGAGGACTCCGGACTTATCCACTACCCCTGTCCGGCCATCTTTAAAACGGACAGCAGCCCGGTTTGCACAAATATCAAATACTTCCCGGTATTGAGGAATCACTGTGATTTTGTTCCCGCACCTCAAGCCCCACAAACCACTCTGCCGGTCACGACAGGCTTTCAAGGCCGTCCGTTGCTCCCCACCGGCCGGACCGTCCTCTCCCAGACGAACCAAGTCCCCGTTCCGGACAGCATCCAGCAGACAGTTGTGTGTCATCACGACCTCCAGTTCTTCATTCCGCCTGCCATCCTCCGGCAACGGAACGGACACAGACAGCCCGTTGTTCTCCATCCGTGTCCGGGGCTGAGCATTTCCCGCCATCCGTCCTTCGAACATCGCCTCCCAGTCACGGTCACGGACAGGCAGACCGAATATCCGGTGCAATCCCACATTATCTATCAGCACACATGATTCCTTATTATCCGACTTCCGCAGCCCCCGGCCCACCTGTTGCAGGTATTTCGCCAACGAAAGCGTGGGACGTGCCAGCTGCACGAACTCCACATCGGGACAGTCAAACCCTTCGGAAAAAATATCCACATTGACCAACACGCTGATCTTTCCCCGCCTGAAATCCTCTACCAGTTCCTTGCGTTCCAGAGCGGGGGTCCTGCTGTCGATAGCAACAGCCTCCACGCCATGCAGGCTGTAATAAGCCGCAATCTGTCGGGCGTGTGCGATGCTCACGGCATAGACTATCCCTTTCTTCCCGGCGGCATATCGACGGACGCTCTCATACAATTGGCGGATACCGGTCTCCCGGTTCAGCACCGCATTCATTTCCTTCACCTGATAATCCCCGTCCGCACCCCGCTTCTTCAACGAGTCAACCAGCCGCTGTTCCCTGCTGTTCGCACGGATGGACACATAGTCAAAGGACGACAACCAGCCCCTCCCGATAAATTCCGCAAT
>NZ_JAVHZY010000058.1:0-2371 GCF_031119655.1 Phocaeicola sp. GP0067 | reverse complement strand
GTAAGCATTCGGCCTCGTGCGTGTTTCTCTCCAAGTTATAATAAAGTCAAAAGCCAGACGAAGCATGTCTGGCTTTTGACTTTATTATAGCTTTCCTGTTTATCCTTTCCAATTAAATGGCAGTAAATCGGTGTAATCGTTTTTCTCTTCTCTTTCTTTCTCCTGTACCCTAATCAGCACGTCCTGCATCCATAGTTTTGGGTTCACCTTATTTTCCCTACAGCATCCCATCAGTGAAAAGAAAATTGCCGCTGCATGTGCTGCCTCATGTGATCCGGAGAAGAGCGTATTTTTTCTGTTTAAAGTCAACGGCCTTATAGAACGCTCCACCGGATTATTGTCAATGCAGAACTGTGCGTCATTGACATATCCGGACAGTTGTTCAAAGCGTGTGTACATATAGAACATGGCCTTGGCAATAGGCGATTTATCGACCGTATGTCCATATTCCTCCTTGCACCATTTTTCCAGTTCTTTGATAATATGGTACGATTTTTCCCGGCGAAGCTTTACCACCGCCTCCCCTTCCAGATGTTCCATTCTGATTTTCTCCTCCACGGCATACAGTCCGCCTATTTGTCCAAGTGCATGCCTTGCTCTGGGAGGGTCATTTCCTTCCGCTTCCACAAAGTTGCGCCTGACGTGTGCCCAGCAGCACAGATGCAACTTTCCGGGTAGCGTGTCGAACTTGTCATATACTGCAAAGCCGTCACTCTGTACCACCCGGACCTGTCCTGCCAGCAGTGTGTCTATTCCGCTGCTGCCACGGCCCTTGTGATATTCAAAGAAGGGGGTATGGAACCGGGGCAGATAGAAGTTCCACATATACCCGCGGTGAAGAGCACCGGGCCGGTCGCTTTCAAGTACGGGATGGGGTGTCTCGTCGGCCATGACGTAATAGCTGTCCTTGACCAGTTCACGAAGTTCATTATAGATTGGTTCCAGACGCTGTGCGGCAGCCATCATCCAGTTACTTACGGTGGAAGGACTCAGATGGATTCCTTCACGCTCAAAGATATCCAGCTGTCTGTGCAGAGGCAGGTGGTCGTAATATTTGGCGGTAGCAATGTGGGCCAGTACACTTTCCGAGGCATTGCTGTGGGGATGTGCCATTACGGGCATGGGAGCGGTTATGATACGACCGTCGGCGAGCCGGTATTTAGGACGGATGATGCGTTTCACATAGAATCGGGCGGGACTGACAGCATACTGTTCGCTCACTTCCTCTCCCAGCTTCGTCGCTCCCTCCAACGAAAGGCCTTCCGGCATGGGAATGATAATCTCCTCACGGGGAAGGGACGGGTCGATGGGCTTACGGGCGTGGGGAGTGATCTTTTTCGTGAAGCTTTTACGGAAACGATTGTAGCCATTCTCCGATGTGACGGATTTCCCAGCGGTTTTCTGTTCTTCCGCTACCGGGTCATTGACATCGGACGGAGACTCGAAACAGATGCTCAGCTGGCCGGCATCTTCGGGAAGATGACGTTTTTCACTGGATTTACCCCATAAACGGCGTGTCAAGTCAGCCAATTTCCATCTCAGATCGGCAATGACGGCTGTACAGGCCGAGATTTCTTCGACCTGGCGGGAATACTCCTGCAAAGAGGCTTCGTATTTTCTCTGAAGTTCCGCATGCTCCTTTTCAAGGCATTCATGTTCCTTGCGCAACTCTTCGTACTCTTCCAAAGTAAGGGTAATAACCGGTTCTTTCACTGTACATCCACTTTTTATTATGTGGCAAAGTTATCAAAATAAAACTGCACGGCTTATAGAATGGGGAATTACTTTTCAACTGTTTTCCGATACTTTTTAACAGTAAGCAGCTCATTCAGGCGATTCCAGGAAATTTGAAGAAAATCCTTCTTCCGTTCCTCCTTTTTCAAGAGGAAAGAACCGCGATTCAGACGACGGCATTCCAGACGGTATTCGTCGTCGCACCGATAAAGGATATGCAACCTGCTACGGGAGCGGTCGGGAAAAATATGACAGCTCTGCTCTGACACGCAGGAACCTGTGTGTCGGATGACCTCGCCACAAAGACCGTCAATACCTTTATGGAAATTACAACCTTGGGGATAAAGGTAATAAGACCAAAAAGGACTGCTGCGGAAAAGGCCAAGACCTAAAGGGAGAAGTAGGTCCTGAGGGGAATGGATACCAAGGCTGGAAGACGAAACTTTATAACGACGGCCGCCATCAAATATGAAAAGAACAGAATCAAAATGGTTAGACTCGGAAAAGAGAGTACGTAGTTTATCACTTTCGCTAGAAAATTCTAATACTGAACACATAATGGATTAAGATTATAATGAAGCCACAAAGGTAGGAAGGAAAAGAGGGGAAAAAAACACGCACGAGGCCGAATGCTTAC
>NZ_JAVHZY010000057.1:0-2800 GCF_031119655.1 Phocaeicola sp. GP0067 | reverse complement strand
GGGAAGAAATGGACTTTGGATACCCAAGTGGGTATGAATTTCTTCTTTTATGAAAGTGATGCTACCGCAGGCGGTTACAAAACAAGGAAGTGGAGCCATTGGCTTGTACAGCCGGAGATAAGATATTGGACCTGTGAAACATTCAACGGCTGGTTTCTTGGTCTTCATGCCCACGGAGGACAGATGAATGTAGGAGGCATAAATATTCCTTTTATCATTCAAAACCACTCCAAAGAAATGAAAGATTACCGTTATGAGGGGTATTTTTACGGTGGGGGTATCAGTACGGGCTACCATTGGATACTGTCCAGCAGATTCAGTGTAGAGGCATCCTTAGGACTGGGCTATGCGCGTGTTAAATATGACAGGTTCAGATGTACTTCTTGTGGGAAGAAAGATAGTAAGGGGAAAGCTGATTATCTGGGACCTACAAAGCTTGCCGTTTCGATTATCTATATAATTAAATAAATGATGCTTTGCATATATAAACATTAAAAACAGAATCAATGAAACCAATACAATATTATATAGGAATACTCTCTGTGCTGGGGTATGTATACTGTTTGCCGGTGGTAGGACAGGTGGAGGATAAGGTTGTCAGAAAGGGGAATCCCCGTTTGGAATATACAGATGTGAAAACCGGACGTAGCCCGGAAGGGAAAATGTTTACCGTTTCTTTCAATATAGTAGAATCCATCAATCGGTTGAGGACACAGGAAATTGTTTATATCTATCCTTCTCTGGTATCTTCTGACGGCAATATCAGGACTGCTTTCTCGCCTTTGTGTATTTCCGGAAAGAAAAGATACAAGGTTGTTGCCCGTAAGGAAAGACTGGGTGGTAACCCGGGTACATTACTTCCTGTGAAGGATATTCGCAGTTCCAGAGATTTGAGGGAGTCTGGAATCTCCGTCAGGGAAACATTGCCTTTTGAACGTTGGATGGCTTCCGGCCATCTTTTTCTTCGTGAAGAGGTGTATGGATGTTCCGAGTGCGGTAAAGGTGTGAGCCAGTTGAATATACCGGTAACCGGGATAGACCTTTTTGGCCCGGAAGACTATAAATACATTTTTTATACTCCGGAAAAGGTGGAGATAAAATGTTATGAAGAAGAATTTGACTGTAAGGTCACTTTCAAATCCGCACAGTATGAACTTCTTCTTGGATTTGGTAAAAATCAGGAAGAATTAGCCCGTCTGGATGATTTTGTATCCAAAGGGCTTCGGATCAAAGGGGCTAGGCTTCGTGAGGTACATATCATGGGATACGCTTCTCCGGAAGGTGAGTTTAGTTATAATAAACATTTGGCGGAACGTCGTACTCATACGCTTTCTTATTATGTACTGAGTAAGTACCCGCAGCTCGAGAAAGCCTCCATATACGAAATAGAAGGGGTGGGTGAAGACTGGAAAGGCTTGGAAAATATTATAAATGTATCTTCTTTGGCATATAAGGATGAAATTTTATCCGCTATTAATAGGCATCATACGGATGTGGCCCGTGAAGCGGCTATACGCTCTTTAGATGGGGGAAAGGTTTATGCGGAGTTGCTTTCCACAGTTTATCCCACTTTGCGCCGTACCGTTTTTCGCATGGGATTTGATGTTCGTCCCTATACGGATGACGAATTGGAGGAAATGTTTATTACCGTTCCCGGATGCCTGAGCCAGTATGAGATGTACAGGCTGGCGCAACAGTATGCCGAACAGGGAAAAAATCCGGTAAACATATACAAGAAGGCTTATGAACAGTTTGCACTTGATCCGCTGGCGGCACTCAACTATGCCAATGCGCTTTTAAAGTATGAAAAGGATGCGGATAAGGCTCTGATGATATTAGACACAGTAAAGAGTGACAGCCGTTCTGTTTATCCTATGGCAATTGCCCATAGTATGAAAGGAAACTGGCGGAAGGCGGAGGAATTACTGAAAAAAGACATGGAGCCCCGGGAATGAAAACTCCTGGACTTTCCATGACAGGATTAACGGATAAATAGCAAGCATTTAATGTATTAATAATTAAATTATTTATTTACTAAACAGTTTAAGTTATGAAAGTAAACAATTTATTTTTAGTGGGAGTTGCAGCCTTAAGTCTGGGCATGACAGCTTGTAATAATGAGGATGTCCCTCAGGTAAACAATCCGGGCGAGGGAACAACATTTGCAGGAATGTATATTTCCGCTATGAAGGATGTTTCAACCAGAGCGGTGAATGACAATCAGGAAGATTATGGAGGAAGAACGGAAGAGAGTAAGCTTACGGAATTACAGCTTCTCTCAAATGTCCTGCCTCAAACATGGATGTTAGGAACGGTAGCTGATGAAACAGGCAAATTTTGGGAAACGCAAACAGCCGGTACATTCAAGGTTGCTCCATGGAAGACGAATCCCGGTCCTCAATCCATGGCACTGTTGTTTAACAAGGGTACCCTTTCCGCCGATATTGCAACAGCTGCGGATCAGACATATGGTAGTACAGCTACCGCAGTAAAAGATATTGCTGCTCTTGCCACAGACAACAAGTTTGTCATGACTTCGAGAGCCGAGCAGAAAACTATTGTTCCCAGCATTACCGAGGATGCTGCCAAAACGGGTACAAGTGAGGCTCAAAATGTATTCTCCTTTGATGTGGAGCGTATCGTGGCACAAGGACTGGTTGCGAAGGATGCCGCATTGAAAGAAACAACCGCGGATGGAAAAGGAAAGGTTGATCTTACCGACATCACGTATACTGCCATCAACGGTGCCGCAAAGACATATCTTTTCCGTAACCATGCGGGAAAGCGTACAATTGGAGAT
>NZ_JAVHZY010000056.1:0-2828 GCF_031119655.1 Phocaeicola sp. GP0067 | reverse complement strand
GTATGGTGATAGCACACTAGCACCCTAAAGGGTGCGTGTGTAAGGGGACAAGCCCCCTTAACCCCCTGTCAGCCGGCTGTCACCGGCTGTTATCGATTGTCACAAAAATGTTAACTTATGGGAGCAACAAGTATTCATGTACAAGCAGTGAAGCCGGGGAGTGAGATTCACAACTTTAGGGAAAAAGAGTTGGACTATGTTCGTCCCGAACTTAGTCATTTGAATGAAAGCTGGGTTGGAGATAGCATCTCCCATCGGCTGGAAAGTGCGAAACAAAGATATCTCGATACGGTTGGGCAGAAGATGCAGGCTAAAGCCGCACCCATACGAGAGGGAGTAATAGTAATCAAACAAGAAACCACCATGCAGGAACTCCAGCAGTTTGCCACGGTCTGCAAAGAACGTTTCGGTATCGAAGCATTTCAAATCCATATACACAAGGACGAAGGATACATGAACGCAAAGCAATGGACACCTAACCTTCATGCCCATGTAGTTTTCGATTGGACGCAGCCGAATGGGAAAAGTGTGCGTTTATCGCGTGATGACATGGCAGAACTCCAAACCATAGCATCTGAAACACTGGGCATGGAACGTGGCGTTTCTTCTGACCGCAAACACTTATCGGCTATGCAGTACAAGACCGAATGTGCGAAAGAACAGCTTCAGGAACTATCAAACGATATATCCAGTGCATTAGACAAACACAAGGACGTACAAAACCAGCTTCTTCAGCTTCAGAAAGAACTACGTTCCATTGAAACAAAGAAGAACGTCCAAAAACTCATTTCTAAGGCTTCAGAGAAGTTTTACGGCTTGATTGGAAAAACAGTCAACGATAGGGAAAAGGATGCCTTAAAAGCCAAAGTAAAGGCTTTAGAGGGGGAAAATGAACAGCTATCCGATAGACTGGGAAAGGCTATACTTGAAAAAGAGCAAAACGGCACAAAGGCATTCAAAGCCGAGAATGACAAGGAGTATTATAGACAACAAATGGACAACGCAAGGACAACCAGTAACCGATTAAGGACGGAGAACCAAGAACTAAAGACCGAAACCAAGGAATTGAAAAAAGAACTTGGTAAGATGAAAGACTTGTTCAATTCCGAACAACTGGAGGCTTTAAGGCATCATTTCCCAAACATATCAAAAGCTATGGAAGAGGGGAAAGACCTACTCAAGCAAATCACCAGAAGCAGAGGTTTCGGTATGGGTATGTAACCCCCCCCCGCCCCCAAAGGGGGAGCGACCAAACGGCAGCCTCTCTCAATGGAGTGTTACGTCGTTCGGATTCGGAAGAAATTTTGCAGGGTTCGGAAAACGGTTGTGTGCTTATTCTAAAAAAAGTTTATGGTGTGGCGCTCGTCGGGACGGGTGGTCCCGCCCCTTGCCGCTGGGCGCTCCCCGACCGATGATTTTTAAGTGACTGATTTTGTGCTGTTTTGGGGGTATATTAAGAATAGAAGAAATAGAATAAGTTAAGTACTTGATACACAATATAGGGCATTTTCCATATTGGAAATTCTCATTTTCCAATCTAGAAAATACTGATTTCCTAATATAATACTAAACAGGAAAATAATATTTCCCTTAATATTGTTTTTATGGAAAATAATAGTTTACTTTGTGGAGAATAATATTTCCCAAAAACACATCAAAATGGAAAATAAAAAAGCAGTTAAGTTAACCGATTTTCAAAAGAACGAAGAAAATCCTTTTATGAAACAAGCTATAGAAGGTATTGAAAATCATGTTGTTAAAAAGTATAAGAGTAATAGTGGTGGCGATAAGAGAGCCGTAGTAGCTTTAGCCGACACTGAAACTGGAGAAGTGTTTAAGACTTCGTTTATCCGTCAAATAGAAGTAGATGAAGAACAATTCACTAAATTGTATCTTTCTAACTTTGCTGCATTCTTTGACCTATCACAAGCAGCTATTCGGGTTTTTGGTTACTTTATGACCTGCATGAAACCCAAAAATGATTTAATCATCTTCAATAGAAAAAAATGCCTAGAATATACCAAATACAAAACAGACAAAGCCGTTTATAAAGGACTTGCAGAACTTGTAAAAGCTGAAATCATAGCCCGAGGACCAGCCGATAATCTTTGGTTTATTAATCCTCTGATAGTATTCAATGGTGACCGAGTGACATTTGCTAAAACATACGTTCGGAAAAAGACTTTAGCTGCCCAAAAGAAAGAAGAAGCAGAGAAACGACAATTATCACTTGGCTTTGATGAACAGTAACACTCCATTGAGTGAAGCTGCCGTTTGGTCGCTCCCCCTTTGGGGGCGGGGGGGGGATAGATAAAGTTCCTCTATGTAAAGTTATAATGGGGGATGAAAGGCAAGGTTCGCTAACCTTACCCCGATTGTTTATGCTTCCCAGCATTCAATCTATCCCCGTTTATGGGTTTCTCTTTCACCCTACAAAGATAACCTCATGGGGGAAAAATGTCCAAGAATATGGGGTAAAAACTATCAAGTCGGTAGAAAATAAGTATCTTTGAAGTACATTTTTAGTAGAGGTACTGGTATGCCTAGACGAAGCAGATAGGCAAAAATAAAGCCGCTGGAGATGTCGGATGTCCGTCAATTAACTCCAGCGGCTTGTATTTTGGTAACTCTCCCGTATCGGTCGGCTACCGTTTGGTCAGCAACAAAGGTAGTACTTTATTGTCGCAAATCCAAATGTTTTCCCCTTTATTTGTGCATTTACAGAACATTTGCTAACTTCGCACCTATGCAGTATGGTGATAGCACACTAGCACCCTAAAGGGTGCGTGTGTAAGGGGACAAGCCCCCTTAACCCCCTGTCAGCCGGC
>NZ_JAVHZY010000055.1:0-3638 GCF_031119655.1 Phocaeicola sp. GP0067 | reverse complement strand
ATGGCATATGAAATGGTCATGCCCTATCATCTTCATATGCCATCTTATTTTT
The DNA here is from genome assembly GCF_031119655.1 of Phocaeicola sp. GP0067. Classification (NCBI taxonomy): domain Bacteria; kingdom Pseudomonadati; phylum Bacteroidota; class Bacteroidia; order Bacteroidales; family Bacteroidaceae; genus Phocaeicola; species Phocaeicola sp. GP0067. The sequence continues at coordinate 3,586 of NZ_JAVHZY010000055.1, read as the reverse complement.
TAGAGACATTTACTGAATATCCCTAGTTACCCAAACATTGTTTAGCCTGCATGATGCAACTTTCAACAGTAAGTTTCAAATTTGGTGTGAAAGCGAATTTATTTATCTGCATTTCCTTAGGAAGTTCATTGGCATGATTATTGAGCCATACGATCATTTCATTTAATTTCTCTTCGGAATAAGATTTCTTTTTCACCATGATACATAAATTCATGTCAACTGTGTACAAAAATAAAAGAACATATAATTCACGCGCTATCTTTTAACAAAAATATTGTTGAAATAAAACCGCTCCCACTTATCACAAGCCGGAACGGTTCAGATTAGTTACGTTTTGACAATCTACTTTATTCTTCAAGAACAAAACAATGACGAATTTGTTCAAAAGGATTTGCCTATTTCTAAAAATATTTTTTGTCACATTATTGCGTATTACAATAGATCCCCAAAACAAGGAGTAATTTTTGTTATGAGATTGGCTTCTACCCCACAATACAAGGCAAAAATACATAAAATTCTATTCTCTTCAGTTGATTGTGTAATCCAATTGGGAAATTGTATTTAAACAAATACCCCGACTCATCACGAGCCGGGGCAGTCCAATTTATAAATTTAAAGTCTTATGATGAAGATTGTCTGTTGCGCCAATGTTTTACTATCAGCACAACGACAAACAAAACAGTTACACAAACACAGGTAAAGCCTTTTTGTTTAAGCAAAGTGGATTCTTTTTTATCCTTTATGATTCTGACCGTTTTTCCTCATGGATATCGGAAGTGGTTTCCTTGTCGGCTTTCACCTCCGTACAGTCTTTGGTTGTAGTTTCCTTCTTTCTATTCTTGCTGAAATCACCTTCTACGTGACCGTCAGCCAGTAACAAAACTTTCCTGGTCGGGCTGTCAGACGGTTTTCTTGTACCATAAATCCGAAAATTAATCACGTAGTTGCCATTGGTTGCAATCAGTTCATTCAAAGAGATGATAGAGCCATATACGATGTTGACCGACTTACGAGTGCTGTCCTTTCTACACTCTTGGCAGTACACTGGACTATACGCTTTTCCAACCAGTCAACCTGCTTCCGCTCGTTCTCATTCTCCACCGAATCGGCAGACGCATTCTCCTTCCGTGCGTTTTGCGGTTTACACAGAATATGAATCCCAGCGGACAGCTTCCAATCCCTTAAAGCCCCAGTTATAGCCAACCAGTCATTTAATTCCATTCTGCCTATTGTTTATCTGATTGATTATAAAATACACACTTAAAAATCCTATCCGCTTGCACCATCGCTGCCAAAACACTAAAATCCATTGTCACGATATGTCAATAAAAAAGACTCTGCAAAATAAGAATAAAAAACGATTTACCAAAGAAGAATATAAATATATTGAATCGGTCTGGAATGTAAAAAATTATATTACAGGCCAGCATCATTTTTTAGTTAATTTTGCACCAATTATTTAATAAATATCTGATAACATTAGTTTAAAAAGCGTTATGTTCGTCTTGTAAATCGGGATATATGGATTCTCCAAATGAGAAGGGATAGTATGATTTTTCTTACATCATAAAGTAAATCTGACGGCATCACACCTCATATCGGCGAGAACGGTAATTGGTGGATAGGTATGACTGATACAAAAATAAAGGCGCAAGGAGCCAAAGGGGACGATGCCATTGCCCCCCAAGTTCAAATCAACGCCACGACAAATGAATGGGAAATCTCAACGGATGGCGGCAAAAACTGGAAATCGACAGGGATTAAGGCGACCGGGGAGAAAGGCGACAGAGGTGATGCGGTATTTGCGGAAAACGGAGTGGACTACACAAGTGATCCTGATAATGTCATATTCACTCTGGCTGACGGAAAGACCAAGCTGACCGTACCACGTACCAAAATATTATCTGTCAAGTTCAAGGATGGTTGCGATATTTTCTCGGTAACTTCCGTTAGTAATACAATTGATATTGAATTTATTGGTTTGACAACAGAAAATTATAAGGCTTTGGTTGCGGAATTGAGAAGCGAGGACGGTACTACAGATATAGAGATTGTGCCCCGTGCTGAAAATAAGGATGTGGAAATTAAGGAACCTGTATTTACGGATGGGAAATGTACCGGAACGACAGTCAAAATCAACAAGAAAGGAATAAGTGGAGAAAAGGCCGTTCTGAAAGTGACTCTTATAGATAACAACGGGCAGGAAATTTCAGTTTCCCGTATCGTGAAATTCTTTGGTGCGGGTGCTCTTGATGAAGCCGCCCAGAACGGAGGTAGCTTTATATTGTCTGATGACATTATTCTGGAGAAACCGGTTGAGGTGGCAAAAGGGAAGGAACTTGTATTGGATCTAAACGGTAAAACCATCTCTAATTTCTGAACGGATAAGCATCCGCGTGCATATATCCCTGGTTGATTGCCTCATTGACCAAGATACGGAGCTGTTTCATGTGCTTGGCTATCGTATTGTCCGCATTGCCCTTTTCCCTTAAGTATTGCTCAAAATCACGAAGGAATGTATAGGTAATATCCTTGAAGTCCAATCCGGAACGGAAGTCATTCAAGACCGCCAGTGTAGAGTGCAGGTTGTCCTTGGTGGACTGCTTCTTGTCCGAATTGTCAATGGCTGATTTGGCGAAAGTGGAGAAGCTGATATTCACGGCACTTTTCTTCTTGACAGCATCCTTCAGCAGTGAGAGTGTGGCAGGTATTCCGCGCTTCCAATACCCCAATTCTATGCCTTGCAGATACAGGATGTATTCATAGAGCATTGCGTTGAGTTCGTTAGATTGGTGGTGGTTAATGACTTGTGCCCCCTCACGGCTCCAGCACTCCGGTTTGAGGTAAACATTGGTCTTCAGGTAGATTTTCCTTTGGTTCAAATAGGCTTCAACCTGTACAAGAGCCGTGCCCTGCCTGTTAAGTGTGTTCTGGCGGTTATATACAAGACGGTATCTGATTTTATCCATTTTTCCGCAAAGGTGCGAAAAGATTAATGGAAGAAAGGTATCAATGTGGAACATTTCCACATCATCCCACACTATATGAGGATTTTTTCCATTTCACATATAATTAGTAAAATATTAACCAACTGATAATCAGATTAGTTATTCTTTTGGCATAAAAATTGTCCTATCATTATCGTAAAACAATAACCATTAAAAATATAAGATTATGAAAAAATCTTTTGTTGCAGTAGCATTGGTAATGGGATTAGGAACAACAGTGGCATTTGCCGAAAATTTGACCTCAGGTGTTGAAACAGTCATGGCAGTAAATGACTTCACCCCTATTGAAGTGAAAGACCTTCCGGCAGCGGTAACGGAAGCAATCGCCAAAAATTTTGCGGAATCAACCGTCAAGGAAGCGGCGGTGGAAGCGGCAGAGGATGGCAGCAAGACCTATCAGGTTGTTCTGACAGACAAGGAAGGAACTGAAAGTACGGTGTTCTTCAATGAAAAAGGTGAAATACTGAAATAATATATTTTGCGTCTCTTTGAATAAAGAATGAAGGTGTGTCGTAATACACGATGCGCCTTCTTTTTTTTCATTGACTATAAAAATCGACTCATTTTTTTAAGCTGCG
>NZ_JAVHZY010000054.1:0-4225 GCF_031119655.1 Phocaeicola sp. GP0067 | reverse complement strand
AAAGGTACAAATAGACGGGAAAAGCCTTGAAAGTGCCGAAAATCGCCTAAAAAACGTGTTGGCGGACTTTGAACGGCAGGGGTACAGAATGAAAAACGGCGGTTATGTGGACAAACGAATTTCGTTCTACTCAATCCTTTGTGCTGTTATCTCCCTATTGTTCGCTTGTTTCATGTGCTATCTTTGGACGGATGCAGCCAAAGACCGGGACAACTACAAGCAGTATTATGAATACTACCAAGAGCAGGCAAGGGAACAAAAGGGGAATAAATAAACATCTAACTTTACGAATTATGGGAACAACGGAACACGAAGAACCCCGGTTCTTCTTCATACTGAACAAGGGTGCGAAGTCCGGCGGCGAAATCACCCATGCCGTCCTAAACGGTAGTATCGTTTCGAAGCCGGCAGGCTGGGACGCCTTTCATGGGCTTGCACTGGCGAGAGAGAAACTAAGCAGCGAGGAAATACAACAGCAGATGAAAGAACTTGGTGTAGAAATGGAAATCGTTCCTCTGATTTGACAAGATTACCCGGAGTGTTTCAGCCGGGTAATCTTGTTACTTATCCTTGATTTTCCCTTTAAGGGCGTTTATAATCCACCCTTTCGGATTGTTCTTTTCTCGTGATTTTCCGTTTAGGAGAGCCAGTTCTCCGATAAGGTCGGTTATCTTTTCTTGTGCCGTTATGAATGTCTCTTTGTTCCGGTTTATCTCTTCCGATGTGAAGCCGCAGGAATAACGGAGGTACTCGTACACATGGCTGTCTATCTGATATCGTGCTGTAACCTTTGCTTGCAATTCTTTCCCTTCCAGTTCTTCATCTCTGAACTGTGGTTGATAGACCGGGTAGAACCTAAACCCGGTCACCTTGCTACGTTTGTTGTTTGGGTTTTCACGCACTTTCACGTAGTTGAAAGTGTATGGGCAGCTCTCATCAAGCGCAGCCTTTGCTGGTTTCAAAACTCTTTCCTCAAAATGATCTATTCTGTCTTTTCCGTTCTTGTCCTTGTATTTGTCCGCAGGTATGCCAAGACGGTCTTTCAAGTTTTCAAGGGATATATCCAAAGGGTACACCTGCCCACTCATTAACATGTAAAACCTAAGGGAATACCCAGTAGGTAGCGCAAGAGCCTTGTTTAACTCAAATTCTCTGTACCCCTTGGCGAACTTGGTAAACACATCCCAAAGGTCGTTAGACACACGAAAGGTTATAATGCCAGTGCGTTTTTTATATTTTGGGTTAGATATAAATCCGCACTTCCACCATTCCTCGTCATCTTCGTAAGTAAAAAAACGTCCTGCCAAAGAATCGAGTGCGGCTATGATTTCATTGTAATCACGTCCGGAAAAAATAACGTCAGATACATGCATTTGTGCATCAACATCCCAAAGTCCATGCTCAAACTTGCGTTTCGTGCCTGCATAATCTTTCAGTTTTACTCCCTTTAGTTCAGCTTGGCACGCTTCCAGTATGCGAAGAACTATTCTTTGTTCGTGTATGGACATGTCTTGCTGTTTTGACCATGTATATACCCATGAAACAACAACATCTTTATTCTTGGTAATAGGTAGTTTCTTTTTCATAAACGATTGATTTGCTGCAAATATACACAATCCCCACATTAAAACAAAAAAAGAGGGGTAAAACTCCCAAAGTGTGGGGACTAATTTACTTTTAAACTCCCAAAGTGTGGGGACTAAACTCCCAAAGTGTGGGGAAACACATGTTCTAATCCCTTTATTTATGGGCGTTTGCGAAGAAGTGATAGAGCATATTACAGACGATGCTTATAACAGACAAGGGGAATTTATAGAGCTAAGTGGTTGATTTACTGTCGGAAAAAGAAAAACGATAGGGAAAAAGAGCAAAGCAAAACCAACCAACGGGCGGTAGGATTGGAAACGGGTTTTTATGGCGTGTACACGTTTGTGTACAAAATGTTTGTATTTTATTGAAATATAGCTATCTTTGTGCTGAATTTAAAAGCAAACAGATATGGAAGCATTATCAGTAAGAGAATACCGTAACAACCTCGCAGCGTCTTTCACCAAAGCTGACAATGGCGAGCAGGTACTAATTCGCAGGAAAAACGAGATTTACGCTTTGGTAAAAGTTGGTCGTGAAGATTTGATGATAACCCCGGAGCTGCAAGCAAGGATTGACAAGGCAAGGGAAGAAATCAAATCCGGAAAGTGTGTTACCCTCAAAAGCAGTGAGGATATTGACGCTTATTTCGATAGTCTATGATGTACACAATTAGGGTTTCCGACGGGGTGGATAAGGTGATTGCCAAATGGAAGAAATCAAACCCCAATTTGTTCAAGAAGTATAAGAAAATCTACAAAGAATTGTTAGAGCACCCTAAGACTGGGCTTGGGCATCCCGAAGCGTTAAGGGGCGGTGGGGATATTACATGGTCTCGACACATTACCGCCCATGACCGGATAATCTATGACATTTACGAGGAAGTGGTAGAGGTCTACATCTTGGAGGTAGAGGGGCATTACAACGATAAATGATAAAACTGTTATGGTCGAATATTGTGTTTACTGGTTAGAGAACGGCGAGCCTATGCACGAGGTGTTCTCTTCTCTTGCCGCCGCCGAGATGTACTCATGTGCGATAAGAGGGAAAGAAAACATTGAATGGGTGGAGGTGTCCGAAGAAGAAACCATTGATTTGGACGAACTGGAAGACATGTTCCCGGATGACTTCTGCGGCGTGTAATCCCCTTGGGTAGAAATGGGGTAGAATTTGTTAGGCTGTGGGGGATTTTCTAACACGCCGGGGCTTTTTGCTGGGCGGTTGGCGTGGATGTATTCCCATGCGGCATGTGTATATATAGCAAGAAGTGTCCTTGTCGGACAATTCTTGCTTTTCTCGCTTTGCTCAAAAAGATTTTAAGATTACCTTTGTGGCATGGAACTAAGACGGAACGAAAAGATTACATTCCGGTGTACCGAACTTGAAAAGGACGCACTTGCGGAGCAGGCAGCCCGGTGCAGTCTAAGCGTATCGGAATACTGCCGGAGTTTGTCCCTTGGGGGGCGCCCAAGGGAGAGGTACACCGAGGAGGAACGGCAGCTTCTCCGGGACATAGCCCAGTTGAAAGGAACGCTCCAACGGCTGAACAACTACTTCGGTGGTCGCCAGTACCGGGAAGTGTTCGAGGAGAACCGGGCACTAATTACAGAGCTCAAAAAAATACTCTCACGATGATAGGGAAAGGGAAAAGCATATCACATGGTGTGGCGGCATTGGAGTACGACCTCGCCAAAGAGATAAACGGGCAGGCAGTAGCCACCGAGATAGCCCGGCATGAACTTTATGGGTGTACTGGTGCGGAAATGGTGCAGGAAATGAAACCGTATCACATTGATTTTCCGAACGTAAAAAACAACTGCCTACGTTTCGAGGTCAGCCCCTCGATAGAGGAAAGCGCCACCTTTACGGATGCGGACTGGGCGGAACTTGGTAACGACTTCATGCAGCGCATGGGGTTGGCGAACCACCAGTACATCATCATCCGGCACAGCGGTACGGAGAGCAAGAAAGAGCAAGCCCACCTGCACATACTGGCAAACCGGGTTTCCCTTTCCGGGGAACTGTACCGGGACAACTGGATAGGGAAAAAGGCAACGGAAGCCGCCAATGCCATAGCCAAGGAACGGAACTTTGTACAGTCGCAGGACATTGGCAAAGTCAACAAAGCGGAAATCAAGGAAGCCATGGACGGCGTATTGAAGAAGATGCAGGGCTTTGACTTTACCAAATTCAAGGAAGAACTTGGTAAGAGAGGTTTTAAAGTCCGGGAAGCCAGGGCAAGCACCGGGAAACTTAACGGCTACTATGTCACAGCCCGAAGCGGTACGGAGTATAAGGCAAGCGAGATAGGGAAAGGCTACACTCTCGCCCATATCGAGCGGACACAAAGCAAACTGAAGTGCAACTCAATGAACATATCTCATGGAAACAAACTCACACCCGGAAGCGGCAGCTTCCAACGTTAAGCAGGGACAGTACAGCCCCCGGAAAAGAAAAGATACAACGCCAAGGGTAAACCCGCAGCTTGCGGTAGAACTGGTGTATCAAGAACTAAAGCGTGTTGAAGTCTATACGAAGCGCATAGAGGACGCAACAGCCCGAAAGGTACAAATAGACGGGAAAAGCCTTGAAAGTGCCGAAAATCGCCTAAAAAACGTGTTGGCGGACTTTGAACGGC
>NZ_JAVHZY010000053.1:0-4796 GCF_031119655.1 Phocaeicola sp. GP0067 | reverse complement strand
GAAGTTCTTCATGTTCAGACTGGCTAGGCTATACGCTTAAAAGAAAGCTTGCCAACCCGGAAAATCCGCTGACCCCAAAGATGGGCGTTTACTTCATGCCATCTATTACTTTTAGTATAGAATCGGGCTTTTCTACCATTCGCAATACAGAATCCGAATCAAATCCCATATATTCTATATAGGTTCGTATTAACTCATAATGCTCTTTGGCATATTTTGTATCTATCGCACGTGTAGCGTTGAAGCAGATAGGTTCATGATGTGCTATTCTGTTACGAAATTCACGGATGGCGGTCAATTGTTTGTAGATGTCTGTTTGTTTTAAGCCATGCGCTTTGTTGGGGAATATTTGAAGAAGTGTTTTTCCTCCTATGCGGTAATTGCGTCTTGTAAACAGATAAGTCCAGAAACCAAATGTAAAGGAAGCTACCATCTTATCGTTGTTGTACACCCCCATATTGGTATAAGTGCGCTGTATGTGTACTATTTCGGAAGCTTCCTGTTCAAGTAATCCATTGGGTCTTGCTTGGTTGATTATCCAATTATCATCATTGAAATATTGTTTGTAGTGAGTGTTTATGGCATTACGTAGCATTATCTCAAACATACCGATAACCCTATAAAAACGTTGGCTCAACTTGATGTTATATTGGTATAGACGCAAGGTCTTGGCTTTTTCATTGCCACTTGCTTGTGCGTATTTATTTAATCTTGCAGGGGAAAGTACTTGCAAACATTCGTCATATTTCATTTGATATAAGTTTAAAAATGAATTTTCTCTTGCAAATATAGAAATTAATGCCTATATTTGCAAACGTAAGACCCTGTTGTCCCTGCTGAACAAGCAAACCTCAGGGTTATTGTTTTTTATGCACACCTATGATAACGGCAGAACAGTTCGTTTGCTGACGAACTACGGGCTTTCAATTTGGTTATCATCTTTTTAGATTGTTAAAATGTTTAAAAAGAATAAGCGAGAATACATATTTTCTTCACGCCAATGTCAACACGAAGCAGCCAATAAGTCTTTCTTGGGCTTTAGGCGGGATATTAAAGAATCTACTATCTTTGGAGATTCAGCGATTTAAGGCTTCGTAAAAGAAAGGGGCGACTTTATGATTTAGGGGGGCTACAAATGCTGAGAATCGGTAAATTTTAAAATAAACACTCAACTTTACATTAATTGGCGTAAAACTTGGTAGTTTTCTTTTAGGATGAGATTCATCCTTTATTCTTGTCGTTATTTTGCTTTTTTAGCAATAAGAAAGCCCCACAGTAAACAGCAGGGCTTTCGTCATATGCTGGGATTAATATCCCGGATTTTGTGTCATTTGTGGATTTAAATTCATTTCACTGCTGGGGATAGGCCATAAAAGCTGATAAAGGTTGTCATGGCTTAGTCCCATAAAGGATTCACCCAATCCGTTCCTTCTGATGAAATTCATATAGCTGGGTGAGTTTATCTGGTAATGCAGTGAAGCAATGGCTTTCTGAACATCTGATTGGTCAACTGTGAGATTCTTATGCTCGCATACTTGATTGATGTATTCTTTAGCCTTAGGAGTGTTTCCTGTATGATATAGACATTCAGCAGCTGTTAGTATCACATCTTTGTAATCAAGGCAAGGATGACACGCTTCTCCGCTTCTTGTCTGTATATGATAGCCAAGAATGCATTCCGCATTGTTATTATATTCTGTCGCTTGTGAATATTCCAAGTGATAATCACCTCTTTTGATGACTTCTTCCAAAAGCGGCAGTGCCTTGTCGAATTTCTTTTGATTACAATAGACAAAGGCAAGCAATGTTCTTGCTACATCCTTAGAAACAAAAAGCATGCTGTTAGCATCTTGGAAAGCATCGTAACGATGTTCATCCAAGTCACTCATAGCATCAACCAGTATCTTCTCCACTTTTGAAAGAACTTCAGCTTCATCTGTTCGTGGTATGGAAATAAAGGGGGCGTTTTGACGTTCCATTATAAAAGGTACACCACTCCAGCGAGATGATAACTGATAGTATGCCAAAGCCAGATGTGTATTGATGAACGACTGGTAACAATTCAGTTGGTTTGCATCAACATCTCTAATCGTGAGCCACCGGTTGATTGCACTATAGTAATTTCCCCATGTTTTTTCAATTTTATCATCATAAGGGTAGAAAGGAACTGCTTCTTTAAAGTCTTCCTGATGAATATAATTATTTTGCAAATTAAGTTGCCCAGATACGGCATCTCTCATAACACTCATTATATATAATACAGCACTTTCTCCCTGTTCTCCTAATCTGACGGGGTCGTGTTTAACCCAATAGTTCTTGTCTCCCTGTTGTTTGATAGTCACAGTAGCGGCAACCTTGCCTCTTGCGTTATAGACCCTAAAGGTGGTGGATAAATCTTCTTTGAACTGTGCAGGCTCTATTCTTACGGTAATGACATTATTTTCGATGGCTTTATCAAACTTGATTGATGGAGTTGGTATGTTTGCACCAGGTTCATATAATCCCCCAAAGTATTCTTCTTCTGTGACATTGTCTTGGGGTAATTCTTGAAGACCAGAATCAGAGTCAGAATCAAAAGAAGGCGGATTTAAATAATAAGGCTTGTTAGATTCAATGGTAATGGTATATTCGCCTCCTTCTTTCGAAGCGTTTACTTCAGTTGTGCTGAGTGTAACAGATTCGGAATCATCCAGTTCATTTCCGGCAATACCATCATTGTCCCAGTCAAAATAATAAGCCAGGTCTTTGACTTTAACTTCTAATCCCAACTCTTGGTAGCGATTCTTTATGTTTTCAGAAATTCTATCCAATCTTGCATTCAGGTAGTTCTTACCGGATTGTATTCTTTTCTTTGTTTCTTGGCTAAAAGTACCTTCTGTGCCGAACTCATTGCTTAGAATGGATAAAAACTCTACAATTTCCGCATCAGATTTATCAGTTAGTACCAATGATGATATGGCTATTAATGCACCGGAAGCGTCATCACCGGAAGTAATTGAAAATTGGCTTGCATCTTTAGAGGCGTATTGCTGTAATCCGAATTGGGTAAGCAACTCCTTTTGGGCTTGTGCGTTAGCTTCCTTGAATGTCATGCCTTTGGTAGTAATCAAATGATGGATGCGCTTACTTTTCAAGTGAGTTAATACATTGACATTGATAGTACTATTGTCTTTTAAGTCCACAATAGCATCCAGCTTGATAGTTCCTTCTGACAATTCACCGTCCACTTCATTAAAAAAATAGCCGTCTGCTGTCAATTGGGCATACGGGCTGTTAATCTTGAGTGCGCCATAATTGAAATCACCCAAGTTGTTGTCGATGGTAGCAGAATAAAAGTTTCCAGTAGGGGTCATGTACTCATCCAAAGTTCGCATGTCTACATGAGAGCCACGAATCATCGGACCTTTTTCAACTTTACCCATTACGTTGAAGACAGTAGGCGTAAAATCGCCTTCAGTTTCATCGTCATCGCTGCAAGAGCAAAGAGCAAAAGCAAGTGCAGCAGACAAATAAAAGTACTTATTGAATTTTATAGATGTATATATTTGATTGATGATTAACGATTTATATAACACTGAAAGCCACAAGCAGTTTTAATATACCCCAAATTGCCAGAAGGATACTAGGGATAATGATGTCCGCATAGTGGAAATCTATAAAGTTGGGAATGTGAGCTACGATAATCCACAGAAGCCAAATAATAAGAAACGCCCACCAATATTCTTCTCCAAATTCAATGTACGAATAAGCCAGTTCTTTCATACGATTTTCTCTTATGATTCCGTTCCTGAACCAAGTCTAATTAAACCACGAAGCGTGGAGCTGCAATGTCACGTCTCAATTTTGAAGGTCGTAGGAAACCCGAATGTACAGATATAACAATAACAGCCCACGCTATAGCGTGAGAACCACTATGCCATCCTTGTACATTCTTTTGAAAATTTCCTACGTTCTCAAAATTACAAGATGCGCATAACGCTTCTTTCTAAATATAATATGTCTTGGACAGAGTTCTCTCCATCCGCTTGCAAAGATAGTGAATTTTATTGAATTCCAATCAAATACTATCGGATTACATTTTGAATCCTCTGCTTCTTTTATCTGTCTGTACTGAGTTATATAAGCCTTGCTTTAATTTTTCCCATTGTTCCTTGAACCATTCACCTATTGGCTGTCGATTTATGGTCAGCATCAACTTGTGCCCATCAACCGGACTTTGCTCAATTTTGAAAGTGGCATTTTTTGTTTCAAATCTCCGTCTATACTCTTCGGAATAGATTTTTCCGCTGCACCTGATTGCTTCCCTTTTGTATAAAAGAGAATCAACCATCCCTTTGGTAAAGCCAATGACATAACATAATTTTTCCATTCTCAGCATTTCTTTGAGCAATGGGAACCAGCAGAATGCTTTTTCGAGAATGATATTCAATCGTGAAATTTCCTTGTCTTTGGCTTCAAGTTCTTGATTATGTATTCCTTGAAGATTACGAATTTGTCTGCTATGCTGCTCCTGTATTTGTTGCATCTGAACTTTTAAGTCATCAATGCTTTTGTCACGCTTGGAAATTTCATAGCGTAAACTTTCGTTGGCTTGTTCCATGGCGAGTCAACGTAACAACCTGAGGGATTTTGTATTTAAGCATATAATTTAGCAAGTCTATATAAGGAAAAAGTTTCCCCCTTGCCGTTCTATCAACGGATTTATAACAAGGTTACTTCGGGTCAACGTAACAATCTGAGGGATTTTATATTTAAGCATATAATTTAGCAAGTCTATATAAGAAAAAAGCTCTATC
>NZ_JAVHZY010000052.1:0-5150 GCF_031119655.1 Phocaeicola sp. GP0067 | reverse complement strand
AAAAAACAAGAACCGTCAATATTGATATTGATAGATTTGGAATCCTTGAGCAGATTATCAACTGAATAGTTGGAAAAGATATTATTACAATGAAGAGTTTGATCCTGGCTCAGGATGAACGCTAGCTACAGGCTTAACACATGCAAGTCGAGGGGCAGCATGGTCTTAGCTTGCTAAGGCCGATGGCGACCGGCGCACGGGTGAGTAACACGTATCCAACCTGCCGTCTACTCTTGGACAGCCTTCTGAAAGGAAGATTAATACAAGATGGCATCATGAGTCCGCATGTTCACATGATTAAAGGTATTCCGGTAGACGATGGGGATGCGTTCCATTAGATAGTAGGCGGGGTAACGGCCCACCTAGTCTTCGATGGATAGGGGTTCTGAGAGGAAGGTCCCCCACATTGGAACTGAGACACGGTCCAAACTCCTACGGGAGGCAGCAGTGAGGAATATTGGTCAATGGGCGCAGGCCTGAACCAGCCAAGTAGCGTGAAGGATGACTGCCCTATGGGTTGTAAACTTCTTTTATAAAGGAATAAAGTCGGGTATGTATACCCGTTTGCATGTACTTTATGAATAAGGATCGGCTAACTCCGTGCCAGCAGCCGCGGTAATACGGAGGATCCGAGCGTTATCCGGATTTATTGGGTTTAAAGGGAGCGTAGATGGATGTTTAAGTCAGTTGTGAAAGTTTGCGGCTCAACCGTAAAATTGCAGTTGATACTGGATATCTTGAGTGCAGTTGAGGCAGGCGGAATTCGTGGTGTAGCGGTGAAATGCTTAGATATCACGAAGAACTCCGATTGCGAAGGCAGCCTGCTAAGCTGCAACTGACATTGAGGCTCGAAAGTGTGGGTATCAAACAGGATTAGATACCCTGGTAGTCCACACGGTAAACGATGAATACTCGCTGTTTGCGATATACAGCAAGCGGCCAAGCGAAAGCGTTAAGTATTCCACCTGGGGAGTACGCCGGCAACGGTGAAACTCAAAGGAATTGACGGGGGCCCGCACAAGCGGAGGAACATGTGGTTTAATTCGATGATACGCGAGGAACCTTACCCGGGCTTAAATTGCAGATGAATTACGGTGAAAGCCGTAAGCCGCAAGGCATCTGTGAAGGTGCTGCATGGTTGTCGTCAGCTCGTGCCGTGAGGTGTCGGCTTAAGTGCCATAACGAGCGCAACCCTTGTTGTCAGTTACTAACAGGTTTCGCTGAGGACTCTGACAAGACTGCCATCGTAAGATGTGAGGAAGGTGGGGATGACGTCAAATCAGCACGGCCCTTACGTCCGGGGCTACACACGTGTTACAATGGGGGGTACAGAGGGCCGCTACCACGCGAGTGGATGCCAATCCCAAAAACCTCTCTCAGTTCGGACTGGAGTCTGCAACCCGACTCCACGAAGCTGGATTCGCTAGTAATCGCGCATCAGCCACGGCGCGGTGAATACGTTCCCGGGCCTTGTACACACCGCCCGTCAAGCCATGGGAGCCGGGGGTACCTGAAGTGCGTAACCGCGAGGAGCGCCCTAGGGTAAAACTGGTGACTGGGGCTAAGTCGTAACAAGGTAGCCGTACCGGAAGGTGCGGCTGGAACACCTCCTTTCTGGAGAGGACGAAAGATCGATAAGGTTTTTGTTCTTGTACTGCTGGTGTTGTTTATTCAAGATATGATTCCGTAATGATACGGAAGAGAGAAAGTAAGAAGCCGGGTCTAATCAAACAGACTAGGTTGAACTTAGTCCTATAGCTCAGTTGGTTAGAGCGCTACACTGATAATGTAGAGGTCGGCAGTTCAACTCTGCCTGGGACTACGAACGGAATCAAGTTCGGGGGATTAGCTCAGCTGGCTAGAGCATCTGCCTTGCACGCAGAGGGTCAACGGTTCGAATCCGTTATTCTCCACTCCATCGGAAACGTAAGAAACGAAGATGAACGATCTATGACATATTGTACAAGCAAACAGTAATTTTAGTAGTAAAGAGCTGAAAGTATATATCATCCCGCTACCAACGGAACGCAAGAACCGTTGTGTGAGTGAATGAATAAAGAAAGTAAAAAAGGGCGCATGGCGGATGCCTTGGCTCTCGGAGGCGATGAAGGACGTGATAAGCTGCGATAAGCTTTGGGGAGGTGCAAATGACCTTTGATCCAGAGATTTCCGAATGGGACAACCCAATATCTTGAAGAGGTATTATCCAACGTTGTTGGAGGCTAACGCAGGGAACTGAAACATCTTAGTACCTGCAGGAAAAGAAAATAAACAATGATTCCCCCAGTAGTGGCGAGCGAACGGGGAACAGCCCAAACCATCCATGTTACGGCATGGGTGGGGTTGTAGGACTACGTCATTGCATGAAGACATCAGAGAAGAACTTTCTGGAAAGAAAGACCATAGAGCATGACAGTTGCGTATTCGAATGTTGTCGAAGCATAGTAGTATCCTGAGTAGCGCGGAGCACGAGGAATTCTGCGTGAATCTGCCGGGACCATCCGGTAAGGCTAAATACTCCCGAGAGACCGATAGCGAACCAGTACCGTGAGGGAAAGGTGAAAAGCACTTCGAACAGAAGAGTGAAATAGTTCCTGAAACCGTGCGCCTACAAGCGGTCGGAGCTCGTTAATGAGTGACGGCGTGCCTTTTGCATAATGAACCTACGAGTTGCCTTTGCCGGCAAGGTTAAGTGTGACGACACACGTATCCGAAGCGAAAGCGAGTCTGAACAGGGCGTATAGTCGGCAGTGGCAGACGCGAAACCAAGTGATCTACCCTTGGCCAGGTTGAAGGCTGGGTAACACCAGCTGGAGGACCGCACCAATAAGCGTTGAAAAGCTTCTGGATGAGCTGAGGGTAGGGGTGAAAGGCTAATCAAACTTGGAGATAGCTCGTACTCCCCGAAATGCATTTAGGTGCAGCCTTGCGGGTTACTGATGTGAGGTAGAGCGACTGATAAGATGCGAGGGCTTCACCGCCTATCAAGTCTTGACAAACTCCGAATGCGCATCAGTTCTACCGCAGGAGTGAGGGCATGGGTGCTAAGGTCCGTGCCCGAGAGGAGAAGAATCCGGACCACCTGCTAAGGTCCCGAAATGACAGCTAAGTTAAACTAACGAAGTCTGACTGCTAAGACAGCTAGGATGTTGGCTTGGAAGCAGCCATTCATTTAAAGAGTGCGTAACAGCTCACTAGTCGAGGAGTCGGGCGTGGATAATAATCGGGTATCAAGTTGTCTACCGAAGCAGTGGGATCATTGATATGATCGGTAGGGGAGCATTCCAGTCAGCGTCGAAGGCGTACCGTGAGGTATTCTGGAGCGTCTGGAAAAGCAAATGTAGGTATAAGTAACGATAAAGGGGGCGGGAAACCCCCTCGCCGAAAGACTAAGGTTTCCTGATCAACGCTAATCGGATCAGGGTCAGTCGGGTCCTAAGGCTCAGCCGAACGGCGATGCCGATGGCAGAAACGGTTAATATTCCGTTACTACCTTCAGGAGTGACGTGGAGACGCAGTAGTGACAGTGCCGCCATCTGACGGAATAGATGGTTGAAGGGTGTAGGAGTCGATCATGGCAGGCAAATCCACCATGAGATCCGAACCTGATAGTATGCCGCGTCCTTCGGGACAAGGCAATAGTGCGCGTAAGCATGCTGCCGAGAAAATCCGCTAAACTTAATCCTGCAGGTACCCGTACCGCAAACGGACACACGTAGTCGGGATGAATATTCTAAGGCGCTTGAGTGATTCACGGTTAAGGAACTAGGCAAACTGACCCTGTAACTTCGGGATAAAGGGTCCCTACCCTTTTATGGGAGGGCGCAGAGAATCGGTCCAGGCAACTGTTTAACAAAAACACAGGGCTGTGCCAAATCGAAAGATCCAGTATACAGCCTGACACCTGCCCGGTGCTGGAAGGTTAAGAGGAGATGTCATCGATAAGAGAAGCGTTGAATTGAAGCCCCAGTAAACGGCGGCCGTAACTATAACGGTCCTAAGGTAGCGAAATTCCTTGTCGGGTAAGTTCCGACCTGCACGAATGGTGTAATGATCTGGACGCTGTCTCAACCGTGAGCTCAGTGAAATTGTAGTATCGGTGAAGATGCCGATTACCCGCGATGGGACGAAAAGACCCCGTGAACCTTTACTATAGCTTATCATTGAATCTGGGCACGTGATGTGTAGGATAGGTCGGAGGCTTTGAAGCAGGTACGCCAGTATTTGTGGAGCCGCTGTTGAAATACGACCCTTTATTTGTTTGGATTCTAACCCGTGGAACGGGGACATTGATTGGTGGGTAGTTTGACTGGGGTGGTCGCCTCCAAAAGCGTAACGGAGGCTTCTAAAGGTGCCCTCCGGCCGATTGGTAACCGGCCTTAGAGTGTAATGGCATAAGGGCGCTTGACTGGGAGACTGACAAGTCGATCAGGTAGGAAACTAGAGCATAGTGATCCGGTGTTTCCGTATGGAAGGGACATCGCTCAAAGGATAAAAGGTACTCCGGGGATAACAGGCTGATCCCTCCCAAGAGCTCATATCGACGGAGTGGTTTGGCACCTCGATGTCGGCTCGTCACATCCTGGGGCTGGAGAAGGTCCCAAGGGTTGGGCTGTTCGCCCATTAAAGTGGCACGCGAGCTGGGTTCAGAACGTCGTGAGACAGTTCGGTCTCTATCTATCGTGGGCGCATGAAATTTGCGTGGCTCTGACACTAGTACGAGAGGACCGTGTTGGACAGACCTCTGGTTTGCCGGTTGTGCCGCCAGGTGCATTGCCGGGTATCTAAGTCTGGATCGGATAAGTGCTGAAAGCATCTAAGTACGAAGCCGGCCACAAGATTAGATTTCTCAGGGTCGTTGTAGACTACGACGTTGATAGGATGCAGGTGTAAAGATGGAGACATCAAAGCCGAGCATTACTAATTGCCCGTTCACTTTCTTTATATGTCGGATGGTGTATACCTTTGGTTTTTACTACAGAATGAAATTACGATAACAGCTCAACAATATGTCAACCTTATTCAGGTGGCTATAGCACAAGGGTTCCACCTCTTCCCATTCCGAACAGAGAAGTTAAGCCTTGTCACGCCGATGGTACTGCGTCACAGTGGGAGAGTAGGTAGCCGCCGTTTTGATTGAAGCCTCCGGA
>NZ_JAVHZY010000051.1:0-5803 GCF_031119655.1 Phocaeicola sp. GP0067 | reverse complement strand
GGTGCGTTAGTTCAGTTGGTTAGAATACATGCCTGTCACGCATGGGGTCACGGGTTCGAGTCCCGTACGCACCGCAAGTCTTTTTTGATTTATTAAAATTATTGGTGCGTTAGTTCAGTTGGTTAGAATACATGCCTGTCACGCATGGGGTCACGGGTTCGAGTCCCGTACGCACCGCTTCTCAAGAAAGCAAAATTAGGAAAAGCTCTGATTCTCAACGGAATTAGGGCTTTTTTGTTTGTTTGAGGTGAAGCAGAATGTAGCGTTTCTGAGAAGTATGTCAGGTGCAAATTCAGTTGCTTTTTTTAAGGCCATATAAAAAGCCCCTGGCACACATCATACTTCATTGATTTTCATATTTTTGAGTAGGATTTGTCTGTTCCTTACTTATTAATTTTACAACGTAAATTAAGAGCTGTATGAAACAGGAATCAATGAAAGTTTTGTTCTTCATACGCAAGAGCAAATTATTAAAAAACGGCGAGGCACCGATTTCTCTTCGTGTGACAGTTAATGGGCAGCAGGATGAAATCCGAATCCAGCGTTCTGTTCCAATCAAATTATGGAATAACACCAAAGGCCGCAGCAAGGGAAAGGACCGGGCGTCGGTGGAACTGAACTGCTATATTGAGTCGCTGACAGTCCGTTTATACCAGATTCACAAGGAACTTTTGTTTCAGGAGGCTTTGGTAATTCCTAAACATCTTTTGGTGAAGCTGTTCTCTAAAGAGGAACGCCGTATTGTTTTGGGTACGATGAAGAAGTACATGGATGACTGGACGGCATTAATCGGCAAGGAATATCAGAAATCCACTCTTTCCCGTTATGGGAACTGCTATGAATTGCTGGAGATTGTAATCCACGAATTCTACAGGAAAGAGTATATTTCCTTCAACGAGTTGAAGGGTGAGTTTATTGATGCTTTTGAAATGCACCTGCGGATAGTGAGAAAATTGTCTCAGAATACGCTGACCAAATATATGAGCTGCTTCAGAAAAATAATGTATCAAGATGAATTATTGTTGATGTGGAAATATATAAAAAATCATGCAGTCAATGTGCTAATTTAAAATAGCTTCTTCTTTTGTAAGCTTGAAACCGTACTTATTGCTTGTTT
The DNA here is from genome assembly GCF_031119655.1 of Phocaeicola sp. GP0067. NCBI lineage: Bacteria > Pseudomonadati > Bacteroidota > Bacteroidia > Bacteroidales > Bacteroidaceae > Phocaeicola > Phocaeicola sp. GP0067. The sequence goes on along the minus strand of NZ_JAVHZY010000051.1, from coordinate 4,686 downwards.
CCCTTGTATTTTTTTAGTGGATCGGTCATCGCTATATCGTACTTACATTCAATTTTATCGGTTTGGTAAAATGTTAGTTTGAAATAAAAATGATTTCATGGATGGGGGTAAAACGGAACTTTGTTGTCATTCTGTCAAAAAATGAAGTTGTTATGATGAAAAAGATTATAGCGACACGATAGTATAAACTATAGAATTACTAACTTTAATTTATTTTTCAATGAAAAAAGTATTATTATTTGCTGTTGTTTTTTCTTGTAGCATGTGGGCTAATGCTCAGCGTGTTACATGGGCAACCGAAGCAGGGTTATCTGCAATACAAAGAACTGGGTATGGAGAATGTTGGCGTCCATCCACTCGTTTAGGGATATCTGCAGATTATAATGTTAATAATATGTTCTCTATGAAGTCGGGATTATATTATACTTTTAGAGGATACTCTGTGAATAATGGCGGAACATATAGTAATGGAGATGCTACATGGATAGAAAATGTTTCTCAGACAAGGCATTTTTTACAAGTTCCTATTTTAGCTAAATTCTCTATCCATAGCAACAATTCCACTAAATTTTTCTTTGAGATAGGACCATATATAGGATATTGTATAAAAAATCATATTGACAGCAATCCATATTATCTAACTATGCCTTCTTCCGGTTGGGTTGAAGGATATCCTGGTGTGGGAGAAAGTGCGGAGGGTGGTAGCAACCAGTTTCTATATCAGCATGCGAGAAATTTCGACTGGGGAATGACATCTGCTGTAGGTATTGAAAATCGGAGGTGGACGGTTAAGCTTCAATATGAAATGTCACTTGGGAAAGAATCTAAAAATGATAATATAGGTGTGAATTATAACAGTTTAACCCTCTCTGTTGGTTATAAGCTAAATGTAAAACAATAAGATAATATATCGTTGGATTTTATATTTGTAATTATATCGGTATTTTTTAGCATGCTTCTATACGAAATATTATAAGAAATGCTTGGAAAAATCTTTGAGAGGATATGTGTTGATTTATTATTTTGCTTATAATATATGCCGCTGTGAATATCAGAAGAAAAGTTATTCATGGCGGTTTTGACTTTTACCTTTTTCGTATTCAACTATTCTTCTGTGTTTTAGTTGCTCTCTCAAGTTTTTTGCCTATTTTTGCTGTTGGAACATAAATCAAAGTATAATAATAAAAATACATATGAAAAACCTCAGAAGAACTTTCACCGTATTATTTGCCGCAGCTTTCAGCATGCAGGTGTTGGCACAAAGAGAAGATAAGCTTATCAATCAGGATTGGAGTTTCCGTTTTTCCCATCAAGTAAATGCTAGTGCTGCACGTAGGGTAGACTTGCCTCATACTTGGAATGCGCAGGATGCCTTGGGTGGTAAGCACGATTACAAGCGGGGAATAGGTAATTATACTAAAAAGATATTCATCCGTCCCGAGTGGCAAGGCAAGCGGCTTTTTTTACGTTTCGAGGGGGCGAATTGCGTGAGCAATGTCTTTGTAAATGGTAAACATATAGGTGAGCATCGGGGAGGCTATGGAGCTTTTGTCTTCGAGATAACCGATAAAGTGGAATATGGAAAAGAGAATACATTGCTGGTACGTGTCAATAATGGCGAGCAGTTGGATGTAATGCCATTGGTCGGTGATTTTAATTTTTATGGCGGCATTTATCGGGATGTACATCTGTTGCTGACTGATAACCTGTGTATTTCTCCGTTAGATTATGCATCGTCTGGGGTTTATCTCATACAGCAACAGGTTACGGATAAACAGGCAACTATTTGTGCACGCGTAAATCTTTCTAATGGAACGGGAGAACTCCGGAAAGTAGTGCTCCGGTTGCAGGTTAATGACGGGAAAAAGACTGTGTATGAAACGGAGAAGGAAGTAAGTATGATTCCTCATACAGATGTACAGGTAGAGAATATAGAGTTCATACTGAAGAATCCGCGTCTTTGGAACGGTATGCAGGATCCGTTCATGTATCAGGCGGTGTTGACTTTGATTAAAGACGGAAAAGAATTGGACAAAGTGGAACAGCCGTTAGGGTTACGTTATTACGTCACGGATCCCGATAAAGGTTTTTTCTTGAATGGAAAACACTTGCCGCTGCATGGTGTATGCCGTCATCAGGAGAGGGCGGAAGTGGGTAATGCTCTTTGTCCGGTGCATCACGAGGAAGATACTCGTATCATGCTTGATATGGGGGTGAATGCTGTTCGTCTGGCACATTATCCGCAAGCTACCTATATGTATGATTTAATGGATAAACATGGTATTGTTACTTGGGCTGAGATTCCATTTGTGGGGCCGGGAGGATACGCTGATAAAGGTTTTGTTGATCAGCCTTCTTTCCGTGAAAATGGTAAAGAGCAGTTGAAAGAGATGATACGCCAGCATTACAATCATCCTAGTATCTGTTTTTGGGGGTTGTTCAATGAATTAAAAGAGCAGGGAGACAATCCTGTAGAGTATATAAAGGAGTTGAATGCTATAGCGCATCAAGAGGATCCTACTCGTCCTACTACTTCTGCAAGTAATCAGGAGGGTGCGTTGAATTTCATTACTGATCATATAGCTTGGAATCGCTATGACGGATGGTATGGGGCTACGCCGGCTACGCTTGCCACATGGTTGGATGCTACTCATAAGAACCATCCCGAAATGAAAATTGCCATCAGCGAATATGGTGCGGGTGCTAGTATCTATCATCAGCAGGATTCATTGGTACAAACTGTTCCCGGAAGTTGGTGGCATCCAGAGAATTGGCAAACAGAATATCACATTCAGAATTGGAAAATAATAAACGAACGTCCGTATGTGTGGGCTAGTTTTGTGTGGAATATGTTTGATTTCGGTGCGGCTCATCGTACGGAAGGTGATCGTCCGGGCATTAATGACAAAGGGCTGGTAACCCATGATCGCAAGATTAAAAAGGATGCTTATTATTTTTATCGGGCCAATTGGAATCCGGAACCTATGATTTATATCGCGGGGCGTCGTAATGTGAATCGAGTGAAGCCACTCGTTGATGTACAGGTTTTTTCGAATGTAGAAGAAGTGATATTGATCGTGAATGACTGTCAGTGTGGAAAGATGAAACCAGACAGTTTGAAAGTTTGTTTGTTCAAGGATGTCCCTCTCAGAAAAGGAAGGAATGAAATAGAAGTACGTGCCAATGATAGTAAAAAACAATTGATAGATCGATGTACTTGGATATTACAATAAAACAATTGCCGCAGGGAGTTATACATTTATTTCTGCGGCGATTGTTTTTTATTAGTTTGATTTAACCAGTTGGCTCATCGTCTTGTGTTGATTCTACATAATCAGAACTGTTGAACCGTCGTTACGGTAGTGCTATTTTATCTCCATCCCATGTTGTGACAGATGAAGAATGTAACAACCAATAAAAAAATGATAGAAGATGAAAAGGTTATTTATTATTTAACTATTGCTCTTTCCGTTGTTCAGCGTGGCAGTATGTTTTCTTAATGATATTTCTACGCTAGAAACAGAACAGTTGATAATACCCGAAAAGCTAGGAAGTGGAGAGAACCGGGGTGATTTCGACTATCCGGCTGAAAAGGTAAGATACTTGTGATTTACTTCGCGCAAGGATAACGCAGGTTGTGGGCGAGTGTATTGTGGAGTTTACCGGTGTAGATGTATGCCGCATTGAGGTTGCCGAACTGTATGTTGAGGAATCCATACAATGACAACAACTGTTCGGGAGCTTATAACAATTTGCAATCAGGTATGATTAATCTGCTCGATGCGGAAACCTTAGCGTAGCATGATATGATTTTCTTCGATTCACTCTGATAGTGATATCAACCTGTAGGGTAGCCTGTAGATTTCTTGAAACATGCGATTTGAAAGAGTGATTGGTGATACTGTCGTTTCTTTTGGGGAGGTTTCGTTGCCATCGTGCGAGGGAAAAATAGCATCCGTCGTGGAAATCCCTGTAGACCGAATGACTTATCAGACTAGTAGATGCCTGTTTCTCCACCAGTACCATATAAATCGGGTACCAGTTGTAATTAGGGCTACTGACAATCCTGTATAAAATACAGCAATGAATGCTTCCGGTAGTAAATGCAGGGTGCGTGTCAAAATACCTATGGTAATCATGAATGCCATGATAATCCACCCTTTTACATCGAAGAAAGAGAATGGACAATTCTTGGCTTTCTTTTGAGATATGCGATGAGTATGTTTCTTGTAAAGTTTATGAAATATCAGACCAAAGAATAACAGAAATACTATGGTAGCTTCACAGACTTTGAAGAACCAATAATGAGAATCGTTTATCCAGCAACTTATTCCAATACGTAAGATGTTGATACCGGCTAAGAGCCAAACTATGCCTGCTGTAATAAGTAATGTATTTTTTGTTACTCCGTATTTCATGTTAGCATTAAAAATAATGAATGGCAAAGATACGTCTTTTTAATGGATCATCTGATAGGTGAATAGTTTTTTATTTGTAAATGGAGGAATAAAACAGGTCTGTCTTTTTGTATAAAGAGAATTATAGAATTTACTTATTTATTGTCTTTGATTTCGTTCTTGTCTTAAATGGTAGTTTTGTTTTTTAGTGTGTGTGGAGATGCTGCAAGTTTTGCAAGTTTGCAAGTTTGCCTTCCGTTTTTCCGTCTTTTCTTGTTTTCCGTCTGCT
>NZ_JAVHZY010000050.1:0-8689 GCF_031119655.1 Phocaeicola sp. GP0067 | reverse complement strand
CATTGCAATCCCGCCCACGTTTGGAACTTCTCTTTTCTGGTTTGCCCATAATCAGCCGCATAGCGGATGACTACGGGCAAACCGGGAATGAGAACAGTCATTCCGATGAAGGGGAGGGTGGGGAAGAATACTGCGTGAACGCAAAAACACTCTCGGATATGTAGCAAAAAAAAGCGGCACTAGGCCGCTTCAATCATTTGCTTGCTTTTTTCTTTTTAGAGACAGCCTTCTGTTTAGGCTGATCCGGTTTTTCTTCTTCTTTTTCCGGAGCCGGATAAAACTTGGTGGCTACCATCACAATGCGGTTACGCTTCTCCCCACTTTTAGAATCCGTCCATTCTTCCGGCTTAAAGTAGCCTTCAACGGTTATCAGCTCACCTTTTTTCAATACATCGAAGGAATCCAGTGCTTCATTCTTTCTCCAGGCTTCAATCCCCATGAAAGCGGAAACATAAGAGGTTTCTTCACCTGTCTTGTCTGCACGGCTGACCGCGATAGAAAAGCGTGCTACGCTTGCTGTTTCAAAACTACGGATTTCTGCATCCTTACCGATAAAACCTGTTACTGCGAATGAATTTTCAATCTTTTTCATATCTCTGATTTTTTAGAAGTTAATTAATCAATTTTACAGTGCAATAACTGATTGTTGGCTTTGGGGGACACCATGAAAAAAGATATAAATACTCTTTTTATGCTGGCCGGAAAAAGGAAGATTTGTAACTTTTTTATTGGTGAAGATGGCAGCAAATAATTCGGGTTAAATACGCTTTTTATGCAAGGCAAAAAAAGGAAGATTTCAGACGAATAACAACGTGGTGTTTGTGAATCGTCCCCTTATCCCCGTAAAAGGGGTTAGCAACAATCTATATTTGCAACGGAAAATGATTTGACTTCCCTAAAAAATGATATGAAAAAGACAAAACTTGAAAATCAGCAACAGGTTTGGAAAGGATGCAAAAAACAACCGGTCAGACAGCAAGCATGGCACATTCCGAAAATATGGTCAGCCGCCTATCGACACACCGGAAGAAACCTCTGCAATTCCTTTTAAAAAAATGAAGCCGAAGAATGAAGCATACAATATTCCACGTATCGAAAAAAGTGACTGCACGATAAAATGAAAGGCTGCAACGGAAGAACAGACTTGCGGATTCTGCGGGGAGAACATAACCATACAGGCATACAGCCACTACAACTGTTTCCGGAAAAAGAAGATTATACAACCGGAAAAACAGAAAGGCATCCACTCGGAGAAAAGCAAGCAAACGATTGAAGCGGACTGCCGATTTAGCGGCGAAATATCCGACTACCTATATACAGCCCTAAAAGGCTGGGGCATATGGGTAAGCAACAGACTGCCGGGCAAATAAAAGGAGAGTGGCATAGCCGCCGGAAAGAGGTTGTCTCGATGTGGCCGAAGCTCCGAAAGCAGACCGGATATGCCTCTCTCCTTTGCCTTCCCCATTCCTGGATTTCACACAATCACGGAGCCTGCGAGTGACTATGAGAAATCCTGAAACGGGGACAGTCACTCCGCTGAAAGGGTGGGTGGGAAACATGTGACTTTCTCCAAAATAACAAATAGGGGTATAAAGATCTCAAAAGAAAAGAAAGCCGTTCCAGAAAAGACTGGAGCAACTATCACCATCTACTGTTCTTTAAGTTAATTGCAGCAAATCCAAATCATCAGTGACCAATCCATCCAATACATGTTGGATTTTATCAAATATAGCCTTATCTATGCCATACGTGGCGCATAACGATTGAAATTTGCTTACAGCATCGAACACCTGTAATATCTTCTTTTCGGGCTCCTCTACAAAATCCTCGGCAAAGTTGACGAAATCACTTGTAGTCAAGGCAGACCTTTTGCCCATCACGCCCATCGAATGAATGTGTGCTGAAGAATTTTCCCATGTATTTGCCGTGAACATTACATCATATGCAGGTGATAAACGCCATACCCCTGCCTTATCCATGATAAACGATATGTTCTTATTATGATCATCGGATATACCTGCGACATAATTAAATACCATTCTGATAAATATCTGATCTTTGTCTTCCTGGGGAAGTTTCAGAGTCTCTGCTATCCAACACAGCTTCATATAATCATCTGCACCCGGCATAATGGCCGCAAGGGTCTGACTAAAGAGCTTTTCTCCATTCTTACGATCAAATCTTTCCGTTACGAAATGATTTCTTCCATCAATTTCTTTCAGGAAGCATGGCATCATGTTGATTCCCGCCGCCTTTGCCATTTCGCTATATACCATTTCTATCTCTGTGGTAGGAGAGTCATCTGCTTCTTTAAATTTGATGATATACTGCTTAAAATTTTCAGGCAAATCCACCTGGCCGGAACGAAACTCTTCCGTTTCGAGATTATAGGCAATCACTGCCTTCGGGCGCATGCCACCGGCAGAAGTTCCAAGATATATCAACTTTTTCATCGTGAGGCTATCCTCCGGTGATATGACAGCAGCATCTCGATCATTATATATTTTAGAAGCCAAAGTTGCCAATGATGACATATTTACTGACTCATGGATGGCATCATCATTAAATTCCGGTTCAAATTCCAATGCTCCCATAGCCCTCTTGCCAATATAAGAGAGCTTCAATAGAGGCAATGATTCCGTAACCTTTATATTATTATCCGTGAGCCATTGGTCAAATAGGGAAGCCCCCCATTTGTCAGGAAGCGCATCTGCAAGAAATTCCGGAAGCCCTTGATATAATTTATCTTTATTCCCATAGAAAGACGCAAACAAAGGGGTTCTCTTAGGGTGTGTGGAAGGGCATATATCATAATCTTGTTTCCTATATTCATCCGTAAATTGGAATACAGAACAATGCTTTTCAAAGTCCCAATTCAATTTGCCAATGCAAGTCCCCCACAGATATACATTCACTATAATCGGCTCTTTCTTCATACCATCTTACGTTTACCGTTAATTCTTTGTATTCTTTTACCTGTTTTTTCATTGATTAGGAAAGGGGAGTCTGGAAGTTCCGGAACCAAACCGACAACGCCTTCAAGAGTTCCACTTATACGCAAAATCTTAAGCAATGTACTTAGGGCAATATCACTTACTTTACAAGATTCTATTCTCTTAATAGTAACGATAGATACTCCTGCCTTATCCGCAAATTCTTGCTGGGAAAAACAGCAGCTAAGTCTTATAGACTTAACTCTCTTGCAGATTTCCTTTACAATACATTCATCTGAAAATTCGTATATTGTATATGTATCATATAATCTTTTCATAGAAAAACATATTTAGGTATCATTTTTGATACAAAAATACCGATAAATCTGAAAATCACCAAATTAAGAAACACTTTTTTTATAATCTTCTGCCGCATTAGCAAACGATTGAAGCGACCTTGTGCCGCTTCAATCGTTTGATTGCTTTTTCTTTTTAGTCCGGGGGTTCTTATTTTTCCGGAGTCGGGTAGAACTTAGTAGCTACCATCACAATGCGGTTACGTTTCTCCCCACTTTTAGAATCCGTCCATTCTTCCGGCTTAAAGTAGCCTTCAACGGTAATCAGTACATCTTTTTGCAGTATCCAAAAAGCATAGCGGTCTTCCATCTTACTCTAGGCTTCAACTTTCATAACAGAGGAAACAAATGTTTTTTCTTCATTTATCTTGCCTATGCGACTGACCACAATAGAGAAGTGTGCAACCTTTACTATTTCGAATAAATGGATTTCTGCATCCCTACAAATCCTGCCTGTTACTGCGAATGAATTTTCAATCTTTTTCATATCTCTGATTTTTTAGAAGTTAATTAATCAATTTTACAGTGCAATAACTGATTGTTGGCTTTGGGGGACACCATGAAAAAAGATATAAATACTCTTTTTATGCTGGCCGGAAAAAGGAAGATTTGTAACTTTTTTATTGGTGAAGATGGCAGCAAATAATTCGGGTTAAATACGCTTTTTATGCAAGGCAAAAAAAGGAAGATTTCAGACGAATAACAACGTGGTGTTTGTGAATCGTCCCCTTATCCCCGTAAAAGGGGTTAGCAACAATCTATATTTGCAACGGAAAATGATTTGACTTCCCTAAAAAATGATATGAAAAAGACAAAACTTGAAAATCAGTAACAGGTTTGGAAAGGATGCAAAAAACAACCGGTTAGACAGCAAGCATGGCACATCCCGAAAAGATGGTCAGCCGCCTATCGACACACCGGAAGAAACATCTGCAATTCCTTTTAAAAAAATGAAGCCGAAGAATGAAGCATATCATATTCCACGTATCGAAAAAAGTGACTGCACGATAAAATGAAAAGCTGCAACGGAAGAACTGACTTGCGGATTCTGCGGGAGAACATAACCACACAGGCATACAGCCACTACACCTGTTTCCAATAAAAGAAGATTACACCACCGGAAAAGCAGAAAGGCTCCACTCGGAGAAAAGCAAGCAAACGATTGAAGCGGACTGCCGATTTGGCAGCGAAATATCCAACTACCTATCTACAGCCCTAAAAGGCTAGGACATATGGGTAAGCAACAGACTGCCGGGCAGTCACTCCGCTGAAAGGGTGGGTGGGAAAAAACTAAGTGGACGCAAAAAACAACCTTACCATTGGGGGATAAACTTCCCCCTATTTTCACTTCACATATTCTTTACCCCACTTCAATTGATTCAACAAACTTCAACAACAAAGCGACTGTTACCGTATGAAATGAAAGCTGATTGAACAACTTATGCGCTTTCAGCATCTCAATAGCGGCTTCAGCCGTAACAACTCTCTGTTCATAAAGCCGAATTGTCGCATATAACTGGTCATTTGCGACAGGCCCCATTATTAGGTCATAGTCACCGTTTTCTCTTCCTCTGCGGTTGTTGACAACAAACTCCAGCCATTCTTTTGTTGCACCCATAAACCGAAGAACCGGATATTCCCTATCAAGAATATCATCGGGAACTTCATAAACAGAGACGATTGCTTTTTCGCTCTGTTCCCTGTTCTTCTTCAACAAAGCCCATTTTTTTGCTTGTTCAAAGTTGGTTGTCGTATAAAATCCCTTCCCAAAGTCCGTAGCCTTCCGTCCTTTCTGTATATTAGGGCGTTTCACGGTAACTGTAGATCCATGAAATAGTCTCATTTTCTTTTATTGATATAAGTCGTTATAGTATCTAATATATATTCGGGGTCTTGGGTATGAAGCATTTCAAAAGTCTCATCCAAAAAATCAAAAACCCCATAGTCCGAAAACAACAACAAGGTTTCTTCCGCACTTTGTTTCTTTTCCTCCCTATAATTCTCAATGCAGAACATCTTGAAAAGCAGGATCTTCGTGTCACCGTTATACCGTCGTTTTTCTTCTGTTTTTTCCTTCTCCAATGTTTCATAAAGCGACAATGTACTTGAATACCATAACTTGGTACTCTTATCCAGCAAAGATTTATACAACTTGGAAGAATATATATAATACAGTGCATCGCCTAAAGGCAATGCCTTTTTCTTCATGACCAGTTCTACCAGCTCTCTCATCACGAATGGGAGCATGGTTGAGTCAAGTTCTCCTTGATTTTTATGAGTAATTTCCATATTCTTGTTGTTATTACTTTAGCATATTTTCGAAAACACCTTCTTCACAGTTCTTTATACACACCTGACACTCGGCCACCACTTCTCTTAATATTCGGGCACATTCTTCATTCGAATGCCCTTGCAGTAATTCATAGGCATATCGCATCAGTTCATTAGCTTCCATTGTTTCCATCCTTATCAATAATATTCAAGTTCATCATTATTTTCTGCAACGACTCCATATTTGGAGTTCCTAACCAACACACACCTATGCAAAAGGTCATATTGTTCTCTGTATCTGAAAAACGCATATTGTTTTACCTTTTACAAACATTGTTGTCCCATTAAAATCTAAAAGAGTTCTTTGAAATATTTGAAATTTAGTTAGTTACAGCGATTTTCCGAGCGAACGGACTTGAATTTGTAGCTTTGCATCAGATTAATCCGATGGCATATGTTCCAAGACAAATACGTTTTCGCTCAATTGGCTTCATTTCTGAATCGAAGTAAGTTTAACCGCATAGTCACCAAGTATGATGGTGATAAATATGTGAAGCACTTCACCTGCTGGAATCAACTACTTGCTTTGATGTTTGGTCAACTTTCTAATCGTGAAAGTCTGCGAGATTTGATAGTTGCTCTTGAAGCTCATCATTCCAAATGTTATCATTTAGGAATGGGTAAAAATGTATCAAAGTCATCGCTGGCAAGAGCAAATCAAGATAGAGACTATCACATCTTTGAAGAATATGCTTACTACCTGGTTAGCGAAGCACGACAAAAGTGTGCTAATCATATTTTCAAACTTGGCGGTAACGTTTATGCTTTCGATTCGACTACTATTGACCTGTGCCTTTCAGTCTTTTGGTGGGCAAAATTCCGCAAAAAGAAAGGTGGTATCAAAGTGCATACATTATATGATGTGGAAACACAGATTCCTGCATTCTTTCATATCACGGAAGCATCCGTACACGATTCTAAAGTTATGATTGAAATTCCTTATGAACCAAGCTCTTATTACATCTTTGACCGCGGTTATAACAACTTCAAAATACTGTATAAAATTCATCAAATTGAAGCCTACTTTGTTGTCAGAGCAAAAAAGAATCTCGGGTACAAATCCATCCAATGGAAACGTAGGCTGCCTAAGAATGTGCTTTCAGACGCAAGTGTATTTCTGACAGGATTCTATCCTAAACAATATTATCCAGAGCCACTTAGATTGGTTAAATATTGGGATGAAGAACAAGAACGAGAATTTACATTCATAACCAATGCGATGCATATATCTGCGCTTCAAGTTGCTGAACTTTATAAAAATCGCTGGCAGGTAGAGCTGTTTTTCAAATGGCTCAAGCAGCACCTTAAAATCAAAAGATTTTGGGGAACTACAGAGAATGCTGTTCGAATACAGATATATGCTGCTATATGCGCTTACTGTTTGGTGGCAATCATTCAACACGATATGCAACTGAACAGAAGTACATATGAAGTGTTACAAATACTGAGCATCTCATTGACTGATAAGACTCATCTGAGAGACCTCTTTGATAAAACTAAATTTCAAAATGACAAAGAACGATTCGGACCAAATGGGCCAAGTTTATTTAATTTTTAATTCGTCCCAATTTTAATGGGACACTAATGTTTTACAAAGGTAAAACAATTAAGTAAAATTCATCTATCATTGCTTTTCATATTTATTGTGTCTTTCTCTTTTGCATCGGAAGTATTAGCACTTACAGCAACCAGACAGTATGACATCGCCACGTTTGATCATACCGCTGGAAAACAACGATATACAATCTGAATCAAAACAGATTGTATATCACCAATTTCTTTTTTTGTGCCTTGTTAAACGTATAAGAAGTTCCTCCGGCAGATTTTCCATCCCAATAGGCAATCAGCCTACAGGCGTGTGAAATCATGTAATCATTACGGTGGGCATAGCATTGGGCATAATAATATTCGGATAGAACTACCACCTTGTCGGCTTGGCGCAAAATATCAGCATACCTCTGTTTGTCCTCTTTGTTGAAATACACATCTTGCCCGACATAAGGAACAACCGCCACCAAAACCATATCGGGATATTGTTTCCTTTGTTCAAGTACGGTATGAGCAGCCATCATGTCAAATCCAACCGCACAACCAATATAGAAAAAACGGATTCCATTCTCATAGCAGAAACGTACCTCTTCATTCAACGATACGGACAAAGCATATTTATTTGTTCGTATCGTTCTATGACCGGTAAAAGCAACGGACATCATTTTCATCCATTTATCACGTGCCTTTCTACATATATCCAACGAACCTGCCGAAGTTTCATACACCATTCCATTCACCTCATAACGATAAGTGAACCAAGTAGTATCTCCAAAGATATCCTTCTGCTTCTCTATATAACTCTCTTTTTCTTTCATCTTATAACATACGGACAACTGTTTTACCTAAAAAGAAACCTCCCAAAACCTCACCTCCTATTTTTTCCAACTGACATGCGAAACGAGCATACGAAAACCCTTTTGTTAAAATATCGTCAAATACCAAGATTTTCTTACCCCGAAAAAAGTCCTTGTCAAATTCTATCACTTGTACTTTTTGAAGCGACTTGCTGTCAAATTTCTCGTGAATAGCCAAACGATCTCCACTGACACGTATATGTTCATACGCATTGATAGCACCTGAAAACTTACACACAGCCGAAGCAAACCCCTTATAACGAAGTTCATTCTTATCAGCGGAAGAAGCCGGAACACAAGCAAAAACAATATTCTTAACATCATCACCAAAAACTTGATGTAACTTATTCGCTATCATCCAAGCTATATTCAAATAAGCTTTTCCATCCTTAAAACTCCATATCATCTTACGAATTTGCCATTCTCTTTCCGTTGCCTGCCGATATTGCATAGGAAGATACTCAAAGAAAGAAAACATCATCTTATGCCATTGTCTGTCTAAACTAGGATATTTACTCTGATGTGCCATAGTCTTTTATCTATTAAAATTAAACTTATGCTTCAGCTAGATTTAAAGACCTTTTTTTAAACCCCTTTCCGGGATGGCCTTTTCTTTCTGCCGACTTTTTTTTTGAGCTTTCATGCCCCATCTGAGTTTATGAGC